>NZ_JASHIT010000015.1:0-105510 GCF_030733595.1 Halomonas sp. MMSF_3323
TTACGCCGGGCCGCTGGCGTTTGCGAGACCCTGTCGCGGTTGCCGAATTTATGACCATCTTGAGTCCGGTGCCGCAGTGATCGGGCTTTTGGACGGTTCAAACGCCTTGATGCACAGCTTTATCCACAGAATCTGTGGATGAACCTCGTGGGAGGGATGGAGACTCGAGCCCTGGCAGGTACAATGCGGCGCCCAGGTCACTGGTCGAGACGGGCTCTCGGCCGGCCATTCGCCATCGCCACGGAGGTCTGTGTTGCGCGCACTCCCTGCCACTCTCCCGGTTCTGTTCCTGTGTGAGATCAGCTTCCTGCTGGGTCACGGTCTGATCATGACCCTGCTCGGGGTCCGCATGTCGCTGGAGGGCTTCCCCTCCCAGATGGCGGGGCTTCTGATGTCGAGCTTCTCGCTGGGGTTCGTGGCCGGAAGCTACTGGCTCGAGAAGCGCATTCGCAGCGTCGGCCATATTCGCGTGTTCGCCGCCTGTGCGGCGTCGCTGGCGGTTACCGCCATGCTTCATGGACTGTGGATCAATCCCTGGGCCTGGCTGGTCTGGCGGCTGATCGGGGGTGGTGCCACGGCGGGCCTGTTGATGGTCATGGAGTCCTGGGTGTCGGGGGAGTCCAGCAACGATAATCGCGGTCGCGTTCTGGGCTGGTACATGGTGATTTCGACCACCTCGCTGGCCGGCGGCCAGTGGATGCTCAATCTGGCCGACCCGGGCGGCCCGGTACTGTTCTCGGTGGTGGGGATGCTGTTTGCGCTGTCGCTGGTCCCGTTGTCGATTCATCGTATCCAGGGGCCCAGTCGTCACCACGACGTGACGCCGCGCAAGATTCGTCTGTCGACCCTGTATCGGCGGGCGCCGGTGGGCCTGGTCGGTGCCTTTACCGGCGGCCTGATGGTGCAGGCGTTCTTCGCCATGACTCCGTACTACGGTCAGGAGATCGGCCTGACCACTGCCCAGACCGCCAAGTTCATGGCGGTTACCACCCTGGTGGCGCTGGTCGCCCAGTGGGGGCTGGGACGGGTTTCGGATCGACTCGACCGGCGTCGCGTCATTCTGTGGATGGCGATCGTAATGACCGTCACCGGTGCTCTGATCTCGGCGGCGGCCGGTGCCAGCTTCTGGCTGCTGCTGGCGATCGCCTGCGGCCACACTGCCATGCTGCACACCCTGTATTCGCTCAGTCTGGCCCATACCAATGACTGGCTCGAACCCGAGGAGGTGGTCGCTGCCAATGCCAAGCTGATGATCTGGTACGGCATCGGCTCGGTCATCGGGCCTTTCAGTGCCTCGCTGGTGATGCAGGCGGCGGGTCCCGACGGGCTATGGCTGTTTCTCGGCATGGCGGCCTTTGCCCTGGCCATGTTCGTGATGGTCAGGCTCCACGGTGAGCGGGGCAAGTCGGTCGAGCAGGAGCCCTTCGTCGCTCAGCCGGTGATGGAGACTCCGCACTTCGCCGAGATCGATCCCCGCTACGAGCCCCAGCAGCTTGAGCTGGACCTGGAGGGTGAAGAAGAGCACACAGCCGACGCCGTCGGCTGACGCCACGCCCGGCGTCAGGTGATTTCGCAGCGGCTGTGGGGTGGCAGCATCACGTCGGCGGTGCGTTGCTGGCCCGCACTGGCCTGTTTTTCCAAGAGCAGCAGGCCGCCGAGCTGCACCCGATGTTCATCTCCCAGGGCGAACGCCAGACGCCGAGAACAGGTCGGGTAGAAGCGGTGTTCGACCATCGCCGACAGGGGGAGCGCCAGATCCTCGTTCTGTCCGGCGTGCAGGCCATGTTGCTGGAGTGCCTGGTCCAGCTCGACCAGGCTTCTGTCGAGTCTGCGGCAATCGAAGGCGACGTGATGCACCCGGGGGCCCATGACCGCCAGCCAGCCGGCCAGTGGATGGGCGCGATGAAGCTGCTGGTAGCTGTCCCAGTCAGGCATCGACCAGGGGCGGTTGGCGCCAAGCAATGGGGTTCGTTCTGCGTTGCCGGTGGCGACCAGCTTCAGCAGAGTATCGCGAGGCTGGCGCGACAGACGGGTGGTCTGCAGCTCGACGATGTTCAGTCTCGGCCCTTCTTCACGGCCGGCGAACAGGCAGGCGAGCAGGCCTCGGTCGGGCAGGGCGTAACGATATAGAGGGCGGTAGCCGTGCTGTTCAAGAGCCGGCAACAGGGAGGCCAGGCTCCAGGGGGACTGGCTCACGGTGACCAGCGTGAAGCACTCGACCGGCGCATCCACCGGCCACAGGCGCAGCGCACCGATGTCAGGGTGCTGATGGACGTAGTCCAGCCACAATTGCTGAACGAAGCGCTGCTGCTCTGTCATTGCCGATCCTTGCCTGCCAGGAAGCCTGTTCTGTGAGTATAGGCAGGAAGGAGGGACGATCTTTCAACGACGGGCGAACGTTCAACGGTTTCGGCGGCCAGACGGGTGAGGGCAAGCTCTGTTGGCCAGGATGGGCAGGGCAGGTGGCATGACCAGGCGCACGTTTCGTGGGGTCTTCAGCAAAAAAACGGGAAGCCCATGTGGGCTTCCCGTCTTGTTACCGGCTGTGCCGTCGGTTCAGGCAGGCATCAGCTCATTGTCGCGAACGTACTGGTCGAATTCGGTGAAGCCGCCCACGTGGGTCTGGTCGACGAAGATCTGCGGCACGGTGGTGACCGGCTTGCCGATGGTCTTTTCCATATCGGCCTTGGTGATGCCTTCTTCGTGAATGTCCACGTAGCGGTAGCCCTCGATGCGACCGGCGTCGCTCAGAGAGTTGGCGAGCTCCTTGGCGCGTACGCAGAAGGGGCAGCCGGGGCGACCGAAGATGACAACAATCATGAAAGCTCCTCGCATCGTTGATGCAGTGGGTAGTGTTGAATCAGCGACCTGTCCGACGCCATGCGGCGGGACGGTCAATGAGTAAGTGGATGGCGCGCATTGTGACGGATTGCGTCGCGGAAGGCCAATAGCGTTGCTGAATGCCGTTCGATCGAACACGGCTATCGGCATGGCGAAAAGTCGACGCTCAACCGATACCGATATCGCGCAATTCCCCTGCGTCGGCCTGGCGCAGCAGCTCTCCGAGTTCGTCGAAGATCGCCGGGGCGCTGACCAGCAGGTTCTCGCCGTAAAGGTCCTCGGGCAGGCCCTCCGGGCAGGGATACAGGTGCCCGGTGCGGGCGCCGGCCTCTCGGGCGATCAGCCAGCCTGCGGCGAAATCCCAGGGAGAGACGGTTTCGTAGTAGGCGTCCAGGCGACCACAGGCGACATCGCACAGATCCAGGGCGGCGGCGCCGTTGCGACGCACATCGCGACAGTGGTGAAGCACCGCGCCAAGGCGTCGCATCAGGGGCAGACGGCTATCACGCCGGTACGGAAAGCCGGTACCGACCAGGCTCTGCTCGAGGGACTCGCTCTGGCTTGCGCTGATCGACTGTCCATTGCGCCAGGCGCCCTTGTCGCGTATTGCGGTGAAGGTCTCGCCGAGGAAGGGGGCATGGACCACGCCCAATTGGGTGACCCCATCCTTGACGTAGGCGATGGACACCGCCACATGGAAGAGTCCGTGGGCAAAATTGACGGTACCATCGATGGGATCGACCACCCACAGGGCGCCATCTTCTTCCACGGCATCCTTGTCGGGGGCCAGCTCCTCGCTGAGGCGGTCCTCGCCGGGGAAGGCCGATTCCAGGCGTTCGGTGATCATGGTGTCCACCGCCACGTCGGTATCGGTGACCAGCTCCTGGCCTTCCTTGAAGTGATGCTTGAGGTCGTCACCTTCGCGGGCATCGCGGATCATCTTGCCAGCCGCCGTGGCGATGTCGATGGTGGCTTCCAGACGTTCCTCGAGGGTCATGGGCGACTCCTTGCAGGGGGAGGGATTTTGGCTGAAGTCTAACATTCCCGTTCGGCGCGTGCCTGTGGGTGTCGAGGACAGTAACGGGGAATCAAGGGTTCAACAGTGACAGGAAGGTGTGATGTCGGCGTTATCGATGGAGCAGTACCGGCGGCTGGAACGTCTTGCCAGGGAATTCAGTGATCGTCACCTGCAGGCGTTCAAGGCGCGCCCGGAGTTTCACCCCCGGCTTGCGGTGGATGCCTTGTGTTTTGCGCCCTGTCCTGGCCGTCCTGGATGGCTGGTTGGCGCCTGGCTGACGCCCTGCGACCTGTCGCTGGCGCTGGTGCGGGAATCCGCCGAGGCGTGCGATACGGGCACGGCCGGGCCTCAGGTGCTGGAGCTGCCAAGGGGGGAATTCGAGCTGGAGCCGGAAATCATGGCCGGGGACATATTGTGGCGCTGCCTGCTGTTGAACGACCTTGGCGATGTCGACGACATGGGCGAGGCCTGTCGCCTGGCACAGCGGCTGATGGACAAGGTGATGACGGCCCCCGAGTGAGTCGACATGATAGCAGTCACTGTCCGGGGGCATGGCTGTGGGTGGCTTTGTTACATTATTGATAAAAGTGCTGTCTTGGTCGTGACTTTATATCGTTTTTATCAGTGAATTCCTGGTAATGGTTGATTGATATATTTTTATTTATTGGCTCAATGTACAGCTTACTACAATAAATATTGAAATAGAGACTATGAGGAGATAGCCTGATGCAAGGCTGTGACATCGCGATGGTGTGCCTTGTTCGCTTGTTGGACGCTTGTAGAGTTCGACCAAGAGCTGTGCAAAGAGGGCCCCGATACTGGTCAGGGAAATCATGAAAAAACCAAGCTGGAATTCGTCTATACCAAGCTGGTCGGTCAAGGGATAGACTAGCGGTGTCAAGATGATCAGTGCAGCGACGGCTCTTGTCAAACAGGCTGTCACCACCACCGCAGTAGCAACGATAAGTAGTGTGGAGTAGGTGGTGCTGTCAAGGGAAAGCGCTGTTTCGATAATGCGGTCCGAAATTCCAGAGTGCTGAAGACTCGCGTTGAGTAATCCGGAAAATCCAATTGTTACTATTATCACAGATGAGGTTATTGATGATTGAATCAAGATTCTGCGTATGTCGCGTAGCGCTAAGGTTCTATGGATAAATAATGCTCCGAGTAAAGCATGGATGACAGCCAGCATCGCTGCTTCCGAAAAACGGAATATGTAGGAGCTTACCCCACCAATCACAATCAAGGGTATCGCTAGATCCCATATGGCAGAAAATACTGAAAACAGAAAAGAGGGCGAACGGAGGTTTCCATCATGGTATGAGCGTGAATGAGTGTTCTGATATGTACAGATGATGGTCAGAATAGCGGATAGCACGAGTATTGCTGGAACCAGCTTTGGATACACGTCACTGGCTAGCATGTAAGAGACTGATATAAAAACGGCAGCAAGAACCGATAGCGCTGTAAATGCACTCACAATTGTCGGGATAGCTCTATTGGTTCGGTATTGCGGTGCGTGGCCAAGGTTGTTTGACGTGCCTGATAACAATTGCGTGACAGGCCCATGACTACTTGCAGTGTCTGGTTCGGATGCCGTGTCTGAAACCGTCTGCGACAGAGGGGTAGCGTCTTTCACGATGCCGAAGACGCCAAAGGTGAGACTCTTCAAGCTGGCACTGACTCTTCCATGAGTGATGAGATCTCCGGTTACGATGAGTAAAGGGATGGCTTCCAACTGCAGACTCTGCATATTGTGCAAGAACTGAAAAGTGACTAGTCCATAAGTCAGGTCTTGCGTCTCGATTAGACCAACGCCCACTACCCCTATCACGAAGATGACGGGAACTCCAAGTACTAGAAGTTCTGCCAGGACAGCAAACACCAGACTCAAGGGGGTCATTGAGTGATCGCCTCAGTTGGTGGTGTCGTAAACCATGCTCGTGAAAATGCAATCAAGGAGGTGTAGCTCATCATCATAAACATGATAGGTAGCATTGTCTGGCCCAAGGCGCGAAGATTTTCCTCATAAAATATGTGTTCTATGTTTGCAAGCAGGAGATTTTCATGGAAAAGGTAGGTTAGTATGATCATGATCTTCATTGTCGCTAATTGAGCGAGAATCATGATCTTGTTCCTTGCACTATCGGGGAGCGTGTTCGCGATGTATGTAAGGGCGAAATAGCACCCCCGTCGATGAGCCATTGTTGCTCCTGGAAGCACGATGCAGATTGTGAGCAAATCAACGAGTCCAAATGGATAGTTGATTGTATTGAGGAAAAGTCGGTAAACTGCTCCAAAAGCGATCAGCAGGAATAGGCTGATCATTGCAATAAGAATCAGGTATCCAGTCATTCTATCGATTTCCTGATCTATTTTTTGCATCGCTATCAACATGGCGAATGTGTTCTCGTCTGGTTGGATGGAATTGATGATTTCCTTGGACAGCGTTGGAAAGTGTTGTTTGATAAAAGGTTTGTGTTGTCGGTAGGGTCAGAATATTTAATGGAAGGGGTGTGGCGTAAATACATTCTGTCCATATCCCGCTCCCTGTTTATGATTTACGGGCAAATTTTATACTCTTGAAAGACAACTTCCCTGCCGTGGAAATAAAAGAGGTATCTCCTGCGTGCGACAAGGGTCGTGGGGGGATCGTGTTATCCCGATGTTGTCAGGTCAACAAATACTTATGCTTTGATATGATGTGGATCAATAGCAGCGCACGGCTGCATATATGTTGTGCTCAGCTAAATATACATATTGAGTTTCAGGCCGGTCTGCAGACGATGTACTGTCGTCTGCCTGTGGCCAGGAATCCTGTCGCTTGGCACAGCGGCTGATGGACAAGGTGATGACGGCCCCCGAGTGAGCGATCGAGACCTTTGTCCGGCTGGCGCTGCAATGCAGCACTAGCATATGCTGGGATGCTGATGTAGGCGTTGGCAGGAATCACCATCAGAAAGACGCCACCCGTTCGACGGGTGATGTGTTGCAGACCCAGAGGAGAGCAATAGTGAGCGATCATTCCACTCCCAGAGTTGCCCTGGTGACCGGCACCAGCAGCGGCATCGGTGCGGCGGTCGTCGCCCATCTGCGTGCTCAGGGGCATCAAGTCCTGGCGGTCGACTTCAACCCGGCCGGACGGGAGGTGGCCGAGGCCGAGGGTGCGGTCTTCCACGAGGCCGATCTGACCCAGGCCGAGGCCTGTTGCGGCGCCGTCGATGAAGCCCTGAGGCGTTTCGGGCGGCTGGATATTCTGGTCAACAACGCCGGCATCCAGCACGTCGCTCCCATCGAGGAGTTCCCCCAGGAAAAATGGCGTCAGATCATCGATCTGATGCTGACCGCGCCCTTCCTGCTGACCCAGGCGGCCTGGCCGTCGATGCGCGAGAATGGTTGGGGGCGCATCGTCAATATCGCCTCGGTCCATGCCCAGGTGGCCTCGCCCGGCAAGGCCGCCTACATCAGCGCCAAGCATGGCATGATCGGGCTGACCAAGACGGCTGCGCTGGAAGGCGGCGCCCAGGGCATCACCGCCAACGCCCTGTGTCCGGCCTACGTCAAGACGCCACTGGTGGACAATCAGATCGCCGACCAGGCCAGACTCCATGGGATGGAGGAGCAGGAGGTGATCGAGCAGATCATGCTCAAGAATGCCGCCGTGAAGCGCTTGATCGACCCCTCCGAGGTGGCGAGCCTGGTCGGGTATCTTGCCTCGGATGCGGCCGGTGCAGTCACCGGCGCCAGCTGGAATATCGATCTGGGCTGGACCGCCCAGTAGAGCACGCTGTTGCAGAGCCTCCGTTGCAGAGCCTCTGTTGCAGACCCCCTGGCGCTTGGCCCTTCGTGTTGAGAGTCTGGGCGTAAAATGCACGGGCGCAAAGACCTCTGATCTAGAGGCGCCTGGCGCAATGAAGGACGGTAGGGAAGGCCGGTAGAGAGAAGGACGGTAGAGAAGGACGGAGAGACACCCGACGTCGGGCATGCACTAGCGTGCTGAGCTCAAACAAGAGACGCAGCCCTTGGGCTGCGTCTCTTTTGTATCGGGTGTCCGCTGTATCGGGCGTCTGCTTTAGCGCGGGGCTACTGTCTCGAGAGCTATCACCAGCGGCGTACGAAGGTTTCATCAACGCCGGACAGGGCGCTTCTGCAACTTTCGCTGCAGGGTGCGACGGTGCATGCCGAGCGCCCTGGCGGTGGCCGAGATGTTGCCGTCGTGTTCCTGCAGCACCTTCTGGATATGCTCCCAGGTCAGGCGGTTGATCGACGGCGGGTTGTCTGCCACCTCGGTCTCGGGATTGCCCTCACGCTGTTCCAGGGCGCTGAGTACCTCGTCAGCGTCCACTGGCTTGCACAGGTAGTTGACCGCCCCGAGCTTGATCGCCTCCACCGCTGTGGCGATGCTGGAGTAGCCGGTCAGCACCACGATGCGGCAGTCGGGAACCACCTCCAGCAGTTCGGGCAACAGCTTCAACCCCGAGTCCTGGTCGAGCTTGAGGTCCAGGGTGGCGACCTCAGGCTGGTGGCGACGCGCCAGTTCCAGCGCCTGGGTGGCGTCATGGGCCACCTCGACCTCGTGGCCGCGGCGCTGCATGGCACGTTCGAGTACGTGGCAAAAGACCTCATCGTCATCGATGATCAGTAGCCGGTGTGCGGTGTCTTGCATGATGTCCTCGTGAATGGAGACTCAGCCGACGCGGGGCAGGGTGACCTCGGTCAGGGTGCCGCCGTCGTGATGATTATACAGACTGACGCCCCCACCGAAGCGATTGATGGTGGCGTGGGTCAGGAACAGACCGATCCCCAGTCCCTTGCTCTTGGTCGACACGAAGGTCTCGCCGAGCTGGTCGGCGATCGACATGGGGATACCTGGTCCATGATCGCGGATATCGATGATCACCTTGTCGGCGGTCCAGTCGAGCTGGATCTCGATATCGTCTGGCTGGGCGTCGGCGGCGTTGTTCAGCAGGTTGGTCAGCGCCTGGTCCAGGGTGGTATCCACCGCGATCGATGGCTGGCCGCGTCTGCGTGCGACCTCAAGGCGATGGGTAACGTCCGGGCGCAGCACCAGCCAGCGGTCGATCACGCCGTCGAGCCAGCTCTGGGCGTCGCGGGTCTCTGGCTCGTCCTTGCGCCGGAGGTCGGCGCTTTCGACCAGGTTGCGCAGGCGCGCCTTGCAGGTGTCAACCTGCTGGCGCAAGAGGTCGATATCTTCCACCAGCCTGGGGTCGTCGTGGTGTTCGTTCTTGAGTTCGGACAGCACTACCGCCATGGTCGACAGCGGCGTGCCGAGTTCGTGGGCGGTGCCGGCGGCCTGGGTCGCCACCGCCAGCACCTGTTCCGAGCGCAGCGCCGCCTCGCGAGTCCGAGCCAGGGTCTGGTCGCGATGGCGCAGGGCGTGGGCCATCTTGTAGATGAAGAAGGTTACCAGGCCTGCCGACAGGAAGAAGTTGAGCCACATGCCGAGCACGTGAAGGTTGACGCTGGAGGCATAATGGGAGCCCAGCTGTGGCACCGGATGGTAGACCACCATCAGGGCGCTGTAGGCGGCCATGGCGGTGAGTGCCAGGATCCAGGCGTGACGCCAGGGCAGGGTGGCGGCGGCGATGGTCACCGGCACCAGATAGTAGGTGATGAAGGGGTTGGTCGCACCGCCGGTAAAGTAGAACAGCAGGGTCAGCCCGGCCACGTCCAGCAGCAGGTGAATCAGGTACTCGTGATGGCTGACATCCCTGGGCCGGCCCAGGCGCCACCAGGTGGCGATATTGATCAGGCCCATGGCGACGATCACCGCGATCACCGCAGGAACGTCGAGGGCGAAGTCCAGGAGCTCGATGCCGACGATGATGGCGACCAGGAAGCCGGTCCAGGTGATGCCGCGTACAAAGGTCAGGCGGATCAGATTGCGGTTGGGCGTCGACAGTGGCAATGGAAGGGCGGCAGGCATGATCTCTCCCTCGATGAGTGGCGGCATGATAGCGCATCGCAGGGCCGCCCGTCGTGGCGTGCGCGCAACAGGCCTGGCGCCCGAATCGGCGGGTTCGGCCTGGGGTCATGCGCACCAGGGATAAAGTCGTTGGCGGCGAGCGATTGCGTCGTGCCCTCGGCTGGGCAACAGTGGCAGGAGCCTGTGCAGCGAAGACGCCAGGTGGTGTCTTCGACGTGACTGTCGGCTTGAGCACACTACCAAGTGGCTTTATCGGCATGCGTTGACACAGCGCTTCAACTGCAAAGGGCGCGGTCTGAACAAGGGAATGGATGGAATGCTGAAGCGACTGCTACCGATCGTGGTTCTGGCGATTGGCGTGGGTGGGTTCTGGCTGTTGAAGGTGACGCGGCCGGCGCCGCCTCCGGTAACGGTGGAAGAACGCGAGTGGCCGGTCGCCGCCATGACGCTGTCGCTGGGCCGCCACGCACCGACCCTGGCGCTCTACGGCGAGGTGCTGGCGCCGGATCGCCTGAGGCTGGTGGCGTCGCTGGATGGCCACGTCGGGCAGCGCCCGGTACGTGATGGTGACCGGGTCGAAGAGGGCGACCTGCTGGTAGCCCTGGCCGAGGAAGACGTGGTGCCGGTGGTGACGCGGGCCGAGGCGGAGGTGGCACGGCTGGAGGCCGAGATCGAGGCGGAAAAGATTCGCTTCGAGAGCGATCGACAGGCGCTGGCTCGGGAACAGTCGCTGCTCGACAACGCCCGCAGTCAGCTCGAGCGTATGCGCTCGCTGGTGCGGCGTAATCTGGCCTCCCGGGCCGAGCTTGACGCCGACGAGAACGAAATCGCCCGAGCCCAGGTGACGCTGGTCAGTCGCCAGGGCGAACTCGACGGGCACCCCGCCAGGCTGACCAGTCTCGAGGCCCAGCGGCGCCAGGCCGAGGCGTCGCTGGCCGAAGCCCGTCGCGATGCGCGAAGGGCCCGGGCCGAAGCGCCTTTTGCCGGTATCGTCACCGCGGTGGAAGTCGCGCCGGGCGACCGGGTGCGCGAGGGTGACGCCCTGCTCGATCTGATCCCGCTCGATGGTCTCGAGGTACGTGCCCGGGTGCCCAGGGGCGTGCAGTCCGAACTGGTGTCGAGCCTGGCCGATGGCGCTCGCCCTGAGGCCGTCGACGACGAGGGCGGGCGCTATCGGCTGAGGGCACTGTCGGGCCAGGGGGACCCCGCCGGCACCGAGGCCATCCTCGAGGTGGTGTCCTCACCGGCCCGTCTGCGGCCTGGTTCGCTGGTATCGCTGTCGCTGGCCCGTCCCGAGGTGGCCGACAGTGCGGCGATACCCTTCAGCGCCCTGTACGGTGCCGATCGGATCTACGTCATCGAGCAGGGGCGCCTGCGGCCGATTGAGGTCAGGCGTCACGGCGAGACCAGCGGGCCTGACGGGGGCTCCTGGGTGATCGTCAGCGGTGAGGGTCTGGCCGACGGCCAGCGCCTGGCCACCACCCATCTGCCCAACGCCATCGAAGGATTGAGAGTGGTGGACCTGGCTGGCCAGAGGTCTGGTGAGTCTGTGAGCTCACCGTCCGCGGGCGACGATGTTCGGGCGGAGACCGGCCCGTGAGCGAAGATACCCAACCGAATGCCCCCAGAGGCCCGATCGGCTTCTTTGTCCGCCACCGGGTCGCGGCCAACCTGGTAATGCTGGTGATGCTGATCGGCGGCGCCCTGGGCCTGTCGCGGATGAACATTCAGTTCTTCCCCGATTTTGCGCTGGACATCGTCTCGGTGCAGACCGTCTACAGCGGCGCCTCGGCGGAAGACGTGGAGCAGGGCATCACCATCCCGCTGGAGCAGCGCCTGCGCAATCTCGATGGCCTGAAGCGGATGACCTCGACTTCGGCCCAGGGGGTGTCGAGCATTACCCTGGAGTTCTACGAGGGTACCGACCCGGTGCTGGCGCTGGATGATGTGCGCGAGCAGGTCGATGGCTTCACCAATCTGCCCGGGGACGCCGAGGAGCCGCGCGTTTCGCGGGCCCAGAACTTCGAGCCGGTGGCCCGCCTGATACTGTCCGGTGACGTCGATCGCGAGGCGCTGCGTCGGCTGGCCCGTCGCTTCGAGGACGAGCTGTTGTCGGCCGGGATCGATCGGGTCGAGCTGGTCGGGCTGCCGGAGCAGCAGATCAGCGTGGAGGTGCCGGTGGAGCGGCTTGGCGAGCTGGACCTGAGCCTGCCGGAGATCGCCGAGCGCATCGAGGGACTGTCGCTGGACCTGCCCGCGGGGCTGCTTGGCAGTCAGGATGGCGAGCGCGAGCTGCGCGCGGTGGAACAGCGCCGCAGCGCCGAGGAGTTCGCCGATATAGCGGTGCGCGGGGGCCAGCGGGTGCGTCTGGCGCTCGGTGACATCGCGGTGATCCGCCAGGAGAACCGTCCGCGACAGGTGGAGGTGCTCCACCATGGACAGCCGGCGGTGGAGCTGATGCTGCAGCGCTCGGAGAGCGGCAACTCACTGGCCGCCGCCGAGGTGCTCAATGGCTGGCTGGAGCAAACCCGCGCGGAGCTGCCGGAGAGCATCACGCTGGAGGTCCACGACGAGACCTGGCAGCTGATCGCCGATCGCATCGGTCTGCTGATCAACAATGGCCTGGGCGGCCTGGTGCTGGTACTGGCGCTGTTGTATCTGTTTCTTCCGGCGCGGGTGGCGCTGTGGGTGGCCATCGGTATTCCCACCGCCTTTCTCGGTGCCCTGGCGGTGTTCTGGGGCATCGGCGGCTCGGTCAACATGATCTCGCTGTTTGCCCTGATCATGGCGTTAGGGGTGATCGTCGATGACGCCATCGTCGTCGGCGAGGACGCCGATGCTCACTTTCGAGCAGGCGAGGCGGCACGCCTGGCCTCGGCGGGTGCGGCCCGCAGGATGCTGTGGCCGGTGGTGGCGTCGTCGCTGACCACCGTGGCGGCCTTCATGCCGCTGTTGATGGTGGGGGGAATCATCGGCAACATCCTGCGCGACATTCCGGTGGTGATGATCTGCGTGCTGGTAGCCTCCTTGCTGGAGTGCTTCGTGGTGCTGCCGGCCCACCTGCGCAACGCCTTCTCACCTCGCGCCGGCGGCGAGCGCCGCCCGGGGCCGCTGGGGCGTCTGCGAGGTGCCTTCGACAGCGGCTTCGATCGTTTTCGCCAGGGGCCCTTCCGACGCTTCTCCGCCAGCACCCTGCGCCATCGGGCGCTGACCTTGAGCGCGGCGCTGGCGCTGGTGCTGGTGACGGTGGGACTCCTGGCGGGCGGGCGTCTGGCGTTCAATTTCTTCCCCACGCCGGAGCCGAACATCCTCTACGCCAACCTGAGCTTCGTCACCGGCACCTCTCGAGATAGGGTCGAGGACTATCTGGCCACCATGCAAAAGGCCCTCGACGACACCGAACAGGCCCTCGGCGGGGATCTGGTGCGCAGCGCCGTGGTGCGCGTGGGTGGCACCCTGTCCGCCGACGCCAGCGGACGGACCGGTGACAATGTCGGCTCGATCATGGTCGAGCTGGTGCCGTCCGACCGGCGCTCGGTGCGCAATCTGCCGTTTATCCGTGCCTGGCGAGAGCGTCTGTCCGAGGTCCCGGGACTCGACACCCTGTCCATCGTCGAGCGCAGCGGCGGGCCACCGGGGCGTGACGTCAACGTGCGCCTGGTCGGCGAGTCCGCCGAGTCGCTGAAGCGGGCGGCGGAATCACTGACCCGCAGCCTCGGACAGTTGCCCGGGGTGCTGGAGCCCGAGGACGACATGCCCTGGGGGCGCGAACAACTGATCTACTCGGTCAACGCCTATGGTCAGGCGCTGGGCCTGACCACCCGGGAACTCGGGCGCCAGTTGCGGGCAGCCTTCGATGGCGTGCTGGTGCAGACCTATCAGGACGGTGCCGACGAGATCGAGGTGCGGGTGCTGCTGCCGCAGGACCAGCGTGAGCACCTGGCGACCCTGCCGCGGCTGATGGTGCGAGTGGACGATGGCCGCCTGGTGCCATTGGACCAGGTGATGGCGCTGGATCACCGCCAGGGCTTCGAGGCGCTGCGTCACGCCGATGGCCGTCTGGCCGTGGAGGTGAGTGCCGATCTCGACACCGAGGTGACCAACACCGCCACGGTGGTCGAGGCGCTGCAAGCCGAGGTGCTGCCGGCGCTGACCGAGCGCTACCACCTGAGCTACACCTTCGAGGGCCAGGCGGCGGACCAGCGCGATACCTTCGCCGACATGCGTACCGGCCTGATCATCGGGCTGGGCCTGATGTATGTGGTGCTGGCCTGGGTATTTGCCTCCTGGAGCCTGCCGCTGATCGTGATGGCGACCATTCCGCTGGCGCTGGTGGGGGCTTTGCTGGGCCATTGGGTGATGGGGCTGGATCTCACCATCCTGTCGATGTTCGGGCTGTTCGGGCTGTCCGGGATCGTGGTCAACAATGCGATCATCCTGGTGACCTTCTATCGTCACGAGCGTGACGCCGGGCGGGATATCGACGCGGCTCTCAACGAGGCGGTGGTGCAGCGGGTCAGGGCCATGTTCCTGACATCCCTGACGACCATCGGTGGACTGACGCCACTGCTGTTCGAGACCTCGCTGCAGGCCCAGTTCCTGATCCCCATGGCGGTGACCATCGCCTTCGGCCTCGGTGTCTCGACCCTGCTGGTGCTGGCGGTGATCCCGGTACTGCTGAGCTACCTGGAACACCTCAAGGCCGCGTTGGCCTCACGGACATCACGTCACACCACGTCTGAGGGCTAGGCCGCTATAGGGGGGGCGCGGTCGGACCTGCGCATGGTGGGCCTGTCGTGCGCTCCATTGGGCCCGTGGCCTCAGGGGCAAAGGACAAGCGCCGCTTTGACGGCGGCGCTGTCGGGTCTTGGCAGCGACAGGCGGCATCGCCTGACTAGCTGGCCTGCTGGGGCGTCAATACCTGCTGGTGCAGGCTGTTGCCCTCGGTGTCCTTGAGGGTGACGGTGAGCGCCAGGCTGTCGCCATCCAGGTCCACCTGGCCGAAGAACTGAAAGCCTTCGCTGGGCGGCAGGTTGGCTCGACCATCGGCGGGGGCCTTCTGGAACACCACTTCCGGGCCAAAGGTGGCGTCCAGGGTATTGGGGCCGAAGGTGCCGGCGTGCAGCGGGCCGCTGACGAATTCCCAGAAGGGCGTGAACTGCTGGAAACTGGCACGTTCCGGCGCATAGTGATGGGCGGCCGTGTAGTGGACATCGGCGGTCAGCCACACCACGTTGGCGATGGCGTTGTCGTGGATCGCCTTGAGCAGTCTGGCGATCTCGTGCTCGCGCCCGGAAGGGGCGCCACCCTCGCCATTGGCCACCGCTTCGAAGTGCTCGCCGTCGGCGACTACCAGGCCCACCGGCATGTCGGAGGCGATGATCTTCCAGGTGGCCGTCGAGGCCTTCAGCGCCGCGATCAAGTCGTCCACCTGGCGAGCCCCCATCAGGCTTGAGGCCGGGTCGTCTGCGCCCTGGGTATTGGTGCTGTTGGCCGCGCGATAGGTACGCATGTCGAGCATGAACACCTCGAGTTCGGGGCCGTAGGTGAAACGACGGCGAATCATCTCCGGGGCCTCGGGGCGCTGACGGATCGGCATCGACTCGAGGAAGGCGCGGCGGGCACGCGCCGCCAGCAGCGAGACGTTCTTCTCGGTGTAGCGCGGATCATCGAGGATCTCGCCGGGGTACCAGTTGTTGACGGTCTCGTGGTCGTCCCACTGGGCGTACATCGGCACCTCGGCGTTGAAACGCTTGAGGTTGTCGTCCAGAAGGTTGTAGAGGTACTGGCCGCGATACTCGTTCAGGGTCTCGGCCACCTTGCTCTTTGCTTCGGTCATGCGGTTGCGCCAGACGCTGCCGTCCTCCAGGTTCACGCTTTCTTCGAGCGGGCCATCGGCGTAGATGGTGTCGCCGGAGTGCAGGAAGAAGTCCGGCGACTGCTTGAGCATGGTGTCGTAGATGCGCATGCCGCCGCGGGATTCGTCGATGCCCCAGCCCTGGCCGACGGTATCGCCCGACCACACGAAACGTATCGAACGGCGTGAACCTCCCGGCATGACCAGCCGGCCGATGACCGGCTCGCTGACGGCGCGGTCGTCGCCGAGGGCGGCGAAGCGCACGCGGTAGAACACCTCCGGCAGGTCGGCAAGGCCAGTGACGTCGAGCTTGGCGGTCAGCCCGCTGGCCGGCAGGGCGGTGGGTCCCTGCAGGGTACGGGCGTTGTTGAAGGCAGCGTTGTCGGCGATGTCCAGCAGCATCCGCGAGGGGCGGTCGGCACGCGACCAGATGATGGCGCGGTCGGTGCCGACGTCGCCGCTCATTACCCCGGAGGTGATCACGGGCCGACGGGATTCGGCCAGCACGATGCCGGGGGCGGCGGTGATCAGGCCGAGGCCGGCACCGGCCTTGAGGCCGAGTCCGAGAAACTGGCGTCGGGTGGGTTGCATGGGGCTCTCCTTGTCGTTGCGTCCGGTGGTCTTGGCGGGGTGGCACGTCGCCCTTCACGGGGGGGCGGTCGCGGCCAGTCACCTAGCATTGCGGCCGTCGATGACAGCTTGATCGCGGATCTATTGCATTAATGCGAAGCGCAATCAACCGCAGAGCCGCAACGAAACGCGAGGGGGCTCGATAGAGAGGATGATGGTGCCAGTATAGTCAGATGCAGCCAGGGCCCCTGTCGCGGTATCATGGCGCCCTTGCGCATGGGGGCCTTGTCCCCGTGCCCCACTTTTTTACGAGCAAGCAGGCAACCGTCTCCATGTCCAACCCCAAGCAGGCCCAGGAAACCGGGCTTCGGCGCACCTTTGCCATCATCAGCCACCCGGACGCGGGCAAGACCACCATCACCGAAAAGATGCTGTTGTTCGGAAACGCCATCCAGCTGGCCGGTTCGGTAAAGAGCAAGCGTGACGATCGCCACGCCACCTCGGACTGGATGAAGATGGAGCAGGAGCGCGGTATCTCCGTGACCACCTCGGTGATGCAGTTCCCCTACGGCGGTCGCATGGTCAACCTGCTCGATACGCCGGGCCACGAGGACTTCTCCGAGGATACCTACCGCACCCTGACCGCGGTGGACTCAGCGCTGATGGTGATCGACGGCGCCAAGGGCGTCGAGGACCGCACCATCAAGCTGATGGAGGTCTGCCGCCTGCGCACCACGCCGATCCTCACCTTCGTCAACAAGATGGACCGCGACATCCGCGACCCCATCGAGGTGATGGATGAGGTCGAGACGGTGCTCAATATCAAGTGTGCGCCGATGACCTGGCCGATCGGCATGGGGCGTCAGTTCAAGGGCGTCTACCACCTCTACAATGACGTCATCCACCTGTACACCCAGGGGCAGGGCAACCGGATTCCGGAAGACAAGCGCATCGAAGGCCTCGATAGCCCCGAGGTGGACGAGGTGCTCGGCGAGGATCTGGCCGAGGAGCTGCGCATGGAGGTCGAGCTGGTGCGCGGTGCCTCCCACAGCTTCGACCTCGAGGCCTATCGCCGTGGCGAGCTGACGCCGGTGTACTTCGGTACCGCCATGGGCAACTTCGGCGTGCGCGAGATGCTCGATGGCTTCGTCGAGTATGCGCCGCCGCCCCAGGCGCGGGAAACCGACGTGCGCGAGGTGCCGGCCGAGGACGAGCGCTTCACCGGCTTCGTATTCAAGATCCAGGCCAACATGGATCCCAATCACCGTGACCGCATCGCCTTCCTGCGGGTGTGCTCGGGCAAGTACCAGAAGAACATGAAGATGCGCCATGTGCGCATCAACAAGGACGTCAAGATCGCCGACGCCCTGACCTTCATGGCCTCCGATCGTGCCCACGTGGAAGAAGCCTGGCCCGGTGACATCATCGGCCTGCACAACCATGGCACCATCCAGATCGGTGACACCTTCACCCAGGGCGAGGACATGCGATTCACCGGCATTCCCCACTTCGCCCCGGAGCTGTTCAAGCGGGTCAGGCTCAAGGACCCGCTGAAGATGAAGGCCTTGCAGAAGGGCCTGCAGCAGCTGTCGGAGGAGGGCGCCACCCAGGTATTCATGCCGTTGGACAACAACGACCTGATCCTTGGCGCCGTCGGTACCCTGCAGTTCGATGTGGTCGCCCATCGCCTCAAGGAAGAGTACAAGGTCGACTGCATGTATGAAGGGGTGAACGTCAATACCGCCCGCTGGATCTACTGCGACGATCCGAAGATGCTCGAGGAGTTCAAGCGCAAGGCCAGCACCAACCTGGCCATCGACGGCGGTGGCTACCTGACCTATATCGCCCCGACCCGGGTCAATCTGCAGATGACCCAGGAGCGCTGGCCGGATATACGGTTCAGGGAGACCCGCGAGCACTGAGGAGACACCGGAAAAACTGCTGCGCTCGAATCGCACGCGACGTTTTTACGGCGCCTCCGTGGAAAGAGGAGCTCTGATGCTGATCGACGCCCACTGCCACCTCGACTTTGCCGACTTCGACGCCGATCGCGACGCGGTCCTGTCCAGGGCCAGGCGGGCGGGCGTCGAACAGCTGGTGGTCGCGGGTACCCACCGTGACGCCTGGCAGGGCACCCTGGAGCTGGCCGAGCAGACGGGGTTGCACGCCTGTCTCGGTCTGCATCCGGTGTTTCTGGAGCATCATCGGCTGGATGGCGAGGATGACGACGTCAGCGCGCTGGGCCAGGCGCTGGAGGCCCACCCTCGCTGCGTCGCCCTGGGGGAGTGCGGGATCGATGCGCGTTTTGGCGACACCCTCGATCGCCAATGGCACTTGTTCGATGCCCAGCTCAGGCTGGCGCGGGATCTGCGCCTGCCGGTGGTCATTCACTGTGTGCGTGCCAACGACGACGTCGCCAAGCGTCTGGCCCAGTTCGGGCTTCCCGCAGGGGGCCTCATCCATGCCTTCGCCGGCTCTCCGGAGCAGGCGAGGCGCTTTGTCGATCTGGGGTTTACGCTGGGGCTCGGTGGGGCGGTGACCTATCCCCGGGCCAGGAGGGTGCGCCGGGCGGTGGCGTCGCTGCCCGATGACGCCTACGTGCTGGAGACGGATAGCCCTGACATGCCGTTGTCCGGCCACCAGGGCGAGCGCAATGAACCTGCCCTGGTGGCCGAGGTGTGTCGCCACGTGGCCGAGATCAGAGGTCAGGCACCGCAAACCGTGGCGCTGCACTCCAGTGACAACGCCCGCCGGCTGTTCGGCCTGCCGCCGTCCTGACAAGGGCGCCGGCAGGAATATCGCCCGGATCGAATTACCCAGGCGTCATCGGTGTCAGACCAGACTCTCTGGGTCGAGGCGATCGATGGCGTAGGGCAGGTGCAGCAGCTTCAGACGTTGATCCTCGCAGCTGAGGGCGGCCTCATCGGCGCGGGTATTCAGCACCGCCAGTACCTCGGCCTGCCCATAGGCATCGAGGGCGCTTGCCACCACCTCGCCCTGGCGCTTGCCGCTTTCGTCATTCACCTCGCTGCCCAGCGGTGGCAGTCGAGTCCCCTCTAGCTGGGCGCGATACAGGCGCTTCTTGACCTGGCCGCGGAAGTGGGCGCGGGCCACCACTTCCTGCCCGGTGTAGCAGCCTTTCTTGAAACTGATGCCTGCCAGCGCCTCCCAGTTGAGCATCTGGGGCAGGTAGGCATCCTGCTGATCGGCATCGATGAAACACAGCCCCGCCTGGATATCCGCCAACCGCCATACCTGGTTGCCCACCGGCTGACACTGCTCGATCAGGCGCGAGAACAAGGCCTCTGCCTGGTCTTCTGGCAGCATGATCAGGTAGCGGGGGCGAGGGCCAGGCTGGCCGAGCACCAGGGTGTCGCCGTGGCTCGCCTGGCGCCAGGGATCGGGCGGTGTCAGGTCGCAGTCGACCTCGGTCAGGGCGGGTGCTTCCTGGCCGATCAGGCCGATCAGCGCCAGGTCATCCCGAGCCGTCAGCTCGGCCTTGTAGAAGGCGGCGAACTTGCCCAGGTGCTGGGCCAGCGGAGCCACCAGACTGCGATGCAGCACGATCCTGAAGCGTTCGTCGTCGACCTTCATCAGCTGGCCGTTGGCCAGCATGCGGCCCTTGGGGGTGCAGAAGCAGGTCAGCGGGGCGAAGTGGCCATTGGCGTGGGCGAGCTGGGCACTGGTCTGGCCCTGCAGAAAGCGCTCAGCGTCGGGGCCGACCACGTCCAGCGCGCCGAGATGGACCAGCGGGGTGGCCACGGTGCTGTCCAGGGCGAGGCGGGCCGCGTCGGGGGTGTCGAAGTCGACCTGGTCCGAGCCGGTCAAGCGGCCGCCGTGGGCGGTGATCCAATCCGTCATGAGCAATCCTGTCGCGCGTATCGAAAAAGGTGAAGTTTGCGCCTGTCAGCAATGTGAGGGTGAGACGCCCCTTTTGCAAGGTACGGGCAGAAGAACCCGCACGGGGTGTCGTGCTAAGCTTTTCCACCAGTTTCAAGCTTGCGTTACGATCTTCGGTCCTTCCGCTTTACCCGCCAAGGAGGCGCGCCTCATGTCCCAGCAATCCCTGACCTTCCAGGGCGTCGACAACGCCGACCAGGTCAATCAGATCACCACCGCCTTGATGATGCTTGACGGCGTCGACAGCGTGGAGGTCGGCCGCCATGGCGCCGAGGTGGAAGGGCGCGCGCGTCGCGAGGCCCTGATCGAGGCGATCAAGCGACTCAAGCTCGGCATCGAGGTGAAATGATGAGTATCGAGATTACTACCGAGAAGGATGGCAAGCTGCGCCAGCGGGTCAGCATCGAAAGCTTCGACGACCTGCTGGTCGATGTGCCCACCGCCTTCGGTGGCGATGGCCTGGCGCCGGACCCCCACGACTACTTCGATCTGTCGCTGGGGGCGTGCAAGGCGATCACCTCGCGCATGTACGCGCAGCGCAAGGAGTGGCCGCTGGAAGGCGTCAGCGTCACGGTCACCAGAGACGAGCGCGACGAGCGCAAGGGCGTCTATCGGCTCGATGTGGCGATGACCTTCCACGGCATCGAGGATCCCGAGCGGCTGGCACGGCTGGAGGAGATCAGCCACAAGTGCCCGATCCACCGCTTGATGACCACTTCCACGGTGGAAATCACCACGCGAACGCTGGCGCCAACGGCCCAAACCTGACGTCGGCGAGCGTGCGCGAGACTTGAAGTCGGCGTCAGCCGCCCCGATCTGGGTGGTGTCCCCCAGCAGGAGTCATGATGAGCAAGTCCTTTCGTCTGTCGTCGAAGTTCCAGCCTGCCGGTGACCAGCCGAGCGCTATCGAAAGCCTGGTCGGGGGGCTCGATTCGGGTCTGGCCCACCAGACCCTGCTCGGGGTGACCGGTTCGGGCAAGACCTTCACCATGGCCAACATCGTCGAGCGGCTGCAGCGGCCGACCATCGTCATGGCGCCGAACAAGACCCTGGCGGCCCAGTTGTACGGGGAGTTCAAGGCGTTCTTCCCGGACAACGCCGTGGAGTACTTCGTATCCTACTACGACTACTACCAGCCCGAGGCCTATGTGCCCTCGTCGGACACCTTCATCGAGAAGGACGCCTCGATCAATGACCATATCGAGCAGATGCGACTGTCGGCGACCAAGGCCCTGCTGGAGCGTCGCGATGCGCTGATCGTGGTGTCGGTGTCGGCGATCTACGGTCTGGGTGATCCGGACCAGTATCTGAAGATGCGCCTGCACTTCACCCGCGGCGAGCTGATCGATCAGCGCGGCTTTCTGCGTCGTCTGGCGGAACTGCAGTACACCCGCAACGACATGGACTTCAAGCGCGGTACCTATCGGGTACGTGGCGACGTCATCGATATCTTTCCGGCCGACGCCGAGGACGAGGCGGTCAGGGTGGAGCTGTTCGACGACGAGATCGACACCATCAGCCTGTTCGATCCGCTGACCGGCGAGGTACGTGGCAAGGTGCCCCGCATGACCATCTACCCCAAGAGCCACTACGTGACCCCGCGGGAGACCATTCTGGCGGCGGTGGATCGGATCAAGGAGGAGCTGGCCGAACGACTGACCTTCCTGCGCAAGGAAGATCGCCTGGTCGAGGCCCAGCGCCTGGAGCAGCGTACCCTCTACGACATCGAAATGATGATGGAGCTGGGCTACTGCAACGGCATCGAGAACTACTCGCGCTACCTGTCCGGACGCAACCCCGGCGAGCCGCCCCCCACCTTCTTCGACTACCTGCCCGCCGATGCGCTGCTGTTCATCGACGAGTCCCACGTCAGTGTGCCCCAGGTGGGCGGCATGTACCGCGGCGACCGCTCGCGCAAGGAGACCCTGGTCGAGTACGGTTTCCGCCTGCCGTCGGCCCTGGACAACCGTCCGATGAAGTTCGAGGAGTGGGAGCGGATTTCACCCCAGACCATCTTCGTCTCGGCCACGCCGGGTCCCTACGAGGCCGAGCACGCCGGCCAGGTGGTGGAGCAAGTGGTACGTCCCACCGGCCTGCTGGATCCCGAGATCGAGGTGCGTCCGGCCTCGACCCAGGTGGACGACCTGCTGTCGGAGATCCGTTTGCGCACCGCCGTGGGCGAGCGGGTGCTGGTCACCACCCTGACCAAGCGGATGGCGGAAGACTTGACCGAGTATCTCGACGAACACGACGTCAAGGTGCGCTACCTGCACTCGGATATCGACACGGTGGAGCGGGTCGAGATCATCCGCGACCTGCGCCTGGGCAAGTTCGACGTGCTGGTCGGTATCAACCTGCTGCGCGAGGGCCTGGATATCCCCGAGGTGTCGCTGGTGGCGATCCTCGACGCCGACAAGGAAGGCTTCCTGCGCGCCGAACGTTCGCTGATTCAGACGGTGGGGCGGGCCGCGCGTAACGCCAACGGCAAGGCGATCCTCTACGGCGACCGCATCACCGACTCGATGCGCAAGACCATCGACGAGACCGAGCGGCGCCGCGCCAAGCAGACGGCACACAACGAGGAACACGGCATCACGCCGCAGACGGTGACCCGCTCGGTGGCGGATATCCTCGAAGCTGCCCAGGCACCGGGAAGCCGCAAGACTCGTGGACGCAAGGGCGAGCGCAAGGTGGCCGAACCGGAAGCGGTCTACGATCCCGCCAGCCTGTCGCCGGAAGAGCTGCGCAAGGAGATGACACGGCTCGAGGACGCCATGAGCGAGGCTGCCGCCAATCTGGAGTTCGAAGAAGCGGCGCGCCTGCGCGATCGCCTGCATGGGCTCAGAGAGCGTCAGCTGGCGCTCGGGGCGGTATAAAGGAGGCAGCGAAAGCGGGGCGGGCGAACCTGGCAGTCCGTCCTGCCGTGACCACGCTCCTGGTGCCTTTATTAGAATTTTATACCGTTATCTTGCCCGATTGACCTGATGTTCCGCCTGGCTGCCCTGGCTGGCGCATCTTGTTCAATGGGCGCAGCGCAGGCTCGTTCTCCAGAGTGAGGTGGGATCTCCGCCAGCCGGCAAGCAAACGCCGGGTCAGTAGCGCGTTAAACGAACCGGCACAGACGGCTGCCGAGCCGTGGCGTAATGCGCTACACTACGGGCCCTCGCAAGCCCGCCATGTCGCCTACGGGACGCCAAGAGAGCGGGCGTATCGACCCAGCCAAGGAGTCTGCCATGACCGTGATCCGCCAGGACGACCTCATCACGAGTGTCGCCGATGCCCTGCAGTACATCTCCTACTACCACCCCAAGGACTTTATCGACGCCATGGCGGCCGCCTACGAGCGGGAGGAGAATCCGGCGGCGAAGGATGCCATCGCCCAGATCCTGATCAATTCGCGGATGTGTGCCACCGGCCATCGTCCCATCTGCCAGGATACCGGCATCGTCACGGTCTTCGTCCATGTGGGCATGAACGTGCGCTTCGAGGCCGACATGAGCCTCGATGACATGATCAACGAAGGGGTGCGCCGGGCCTACAACTTCCCGGACAATGTGCTGCGCGCCTCGGTGCTGGCCGACCCCGACGGCAAGCGTCAGAACACAAAGGACAACACTCCGGCGGTGATCCACCACAAGCTGGTGCCTGGCGACACCGTCGAGGTTCACGTGGCGGCCAAGGGCGGCGGCAGCGAGGCCAAGTCCAAGTTCGCCATGCTCAATCCCTCCGACTCGGTGGTCGACTGGGTCATGGAACAGCTGCCGAAGATGGGCGCTGGCTGGTGTCCGCCCGGCATGCTCGGCATCGGCATCGGCGGAACCGCCGAGAAGGCCATGGAACTGGCCAAGGAAGCCCTGCTCGATCCGATCGACATCCAGGACCTCCAGGCCAGGGGCGCTGCCAACCGCGCCGAGGAGCTGCGCCTGGAGCTGTTCGACAAGGTCAACCGCAGCGGCATCGGTGCCCAGGGGCTGGGTGGCCTGACCACGGTGCTCGACATCAAGGTCAAGGATTACCCGACCCACGCCGCCAACAAGCCGGTGGCGATCATCCCCAACTGCGCGGCGACCCGGCATGCCCACTTTACCCTGGACGGCAGTGGCCCGGCGGCGCTCAAGGCGCCCAAGCTCGAGGATTGGCCGGAGATCACCCGTGAAGCCGGTGGCAACGTCAAGCGCGTCAATCTCGATGAGGTCACCCCGGAAGAGGTGAAGACCTGGCAGCCGGGCGATACCCTGTTGCTCAACGGCAAGCTGTTGACCGGGCGCGACGCGGCGCACAAGCGCATGGTCGACATGCTGGCCAAGGGCGAGTCGCTGCCGGTGGATCTGAAAGGGCGCTTCATCTACTACGTGGGGCCGGTCGATCCGGTCGGTGACGAAGTAGTGGGGCCGGCTGGACCGACCACCGCCACGCGCATGGACAAGTTCACCCGCACCATGCTCGAGCAGACCGGACTGTTGGGCATGGTCGGCAAGGCCGAGCGTGGTCAGATCGCGATCGAGGCCATCCGTGACAACCAGGCGGTGTACCTGATGGCGGTGGGTGGTGCGGCCTACCTTGTGTCCCAGGCGATCAAGGCCTCCAGGGTTGTCGGTTTCGAGGACCTGGGCATGGAAGCCATCTACGAGTTCGAGGTGGAGGACATGCCGGTGACCGTGGCGGTGGACAGCCAGGGTTCATCGGTGCACCAGACCGGTCCGGCCAAGTGGAAGGAAATCATCGCCGAGAGCGTCTGATCTCCCCATGCCATGTCTCGCCCCGGTGCACGGCGAGACACGATAGGCGGCCCCGTCATCTGGCGGGGCCGCCTGCGTTACGGGTATGCTGAAGTCCGCAATAACGCTAGGCGCTGTCCGAAAAGTCGACGAGCGAAGGTTAGACAAGGCAAAAATCGGTGAGAAAGCGCAGTTTACGGGGTGTAAATGAGCATTTTGATCCGATTTTTAACGCCGTATTACCGAGCGCAGGCACTTTTCAGACAAGCCCTAGCAAGTGCGCCCCGACGCTCAGCGCTCGATGTGGTGCGGTATCACACGGATGGAGACCTTCGATGACCTCATGGCTGCTTGGCCTGGCCATCTTTCTGATTCACCTGGGCGGGGCCATCTCCGCCGTGCTCGCGCTGATGTCGAGTCGAACCTCTCAGGGGGCGATCGCCTGGATCATTTCGCTGGTCGCCATGCCGTATCTGGCGTTGCCGGCCTACTGGGTCTTCGGCCGACCACGCTTCTACGGCTATGTGTCGGCGCGCGGCCAGCGCGATACGCTGCTGCGGCGCGTGTTGTTGCGCTATCGAGATCGCTTCGATTCCTATCTGGTGGGGGCCACCGACGCTGACGTCAAGGCGGTCGAAAAGCTTGCCATGATGCCGCTGACCCGCGCCAACTCGACGGAGCTGCTGGTCGATGGCGATCAGACCTTCGACAGCCTGTTTGCCGGTATCGATGCGGCTCGCTCTTATATCCTCATTCAGTTCTTCATCGTGCGTAATGATGAACTTGGTCGTCGGCTGCAGGAACATCTGGTGCGGGCGGCACGGCGTCAGGTGCGGGTCTACTTCCTGTACGACGAGATCGGTAGCCGGCAGCTTGGCGACGGCTATCTGGGCGAGCTGCGCGAGGCGGGCATCCACGTCAGCGCCTTTCACTCCTCGCGCGGATGGCGTCACCGTTTTCAGCTCAATTTCCGCAATCATCGCAAGATCCTGGTAGTGGACGGTCGCGAAGGCTGGCTCGGTGGTTTCAACGTGGGGGTGGAGTATCTGGGACAGGATCCTCGCCACGGACCCTGGCGCGATACCCATCTGAAGCTGGTCGGGCCCAGTGTGCTGGGGCTGCAGGAGGCCTTCTGGGAGGACTGGCACTGGGCCACCGGCACTATGCTGAGTCTTTCCTGGGCGCCCCAGGTGGATCAGCCCACGGTCGATGAAGGCAACGGGCGCCATGTGGTGATCGTCCCCTCGGGCCCGGCGGATCCCCAGGAGACCGCGAGCCTGCTGGTCCAGCACCTGATCCACAGCGCCCATCAGCGTCTGTGGGTGACCAGTCCCTACTTCGTTCCCGATGAAGGCGTCCAGGATGCACTGCGCCTGGCCGCCATGCGCGGGGTGGATGTGCGCATCATGATGCCGGAACGTCCCGACCATCTGCTGGTGTTCCTGTCGGCCTTCGCCTTCCTGCCGGACATGATCCGCGCCGGGGTCAAGGTCTATCGCTATCAGCCGGGGTTTCTCCATCAGAAGGTCATGCTGATCGATGACAGCGCCGCCAGTGTCGGTACCGTCAATCTGGACAACCGCTCCTTCCGATTGAACTTCGAGATCACCGCTCTGGTGCCACATCAGGCGTTCGCCCTGGAGGTGGAGGCCATGCTGGAACAGGACTTCGCCAACTGCCGCGAGGTCAGCCTCGACGAGCTGCGCTCGCGTCCGCTGTGGCGCAAGCTGGTGTCCCGGGCCGCCTACCTGCTGGCGCCTGTGCAGTAGTCTGTGCAGTCGCCTATGCAGGCGCCGCCGCTGCCTTGCCATCCCCCGAGGCAAAAAGAACAAGGCTCTGCTGGAGGCTGGTCAATGTCCGGCACAGTGGCACGCAGCGTGGCGGAGCAATAAAGCGTCAGTATTCCCTTGGGAAGGTGGGCGCTTTCCGGTACATTTAGCCGTTTTATCGGGCGGTCGCATGTGGCCCCTTCGGTCGCGTTCCCGGCGATGGCGTCCCGTGTGGTTGGTGTCTTGACAAGGAGTGCTGGTGAATCTAGAAACGAAATGGCTCGAGGACTTCGTTGCGCTGTCCAACACCCGCAGCTTCTCGGCCTCCGCACGCCAGCGCCACGTCACCCAGCCGGCCTTCAGTCGTCGTATACGCTCCCTCGAACAGGCGGTGGGCGTCACCCTGGTGGATCGCTCGACCACGCCCATCGACCTGACCCCTCAGGGGCAGCTGTTTCTGGTGACCGCCCGCAATATCGTCGAGCAGCTCAACGAGTCCCTCGGCCATCTGCGCGGCCTGGCCATGGCCAACGAGGCGCTGGACGTGGTGGCGGCCCATTCGCTGGCGCTAAGCTTCTTCCCTCAATGGATCTCGCGGCTGCAGAAGGGGCTCGGGGAGTTGCCGACGCGGCTGGTGGCGATGAACGTGGGGGAGGCCATCCATGTGCTGCGCGAAGGCAACTGCGACCTGATGCTGGCCTACTACGACCCCTACGCCAGCATGCAGCTTGACGGGGAAGTCTTTCCCTCCTTTTCCATCGGGCGGGTCAAGATGATACCGGTGAGCCTGCCGGATGAGCAGGGGGCGCCGCGCTTCCCTCTGGACGGTGACGACTCCCTGCCGTACCTGGCCTACACCCAGGGTGCCTTTCTCGGGCGTAGCGTGCGCATGCTGTTGAAGAATGACCCGTTGCGCATGCGCTTGCGTACCGTCTACGAGACCGCCATGGCCGAGGGGCTCAAGGCCATGGTCATGCAGGGCGTGGGCATGGCCTGGATACCCGATTTCTGCCTCAGACAGGAGCTGAAGAGCGGGGCGGTGGTGCGTGCCGGTGGCGAGCAATGGGACGTCCCCCTGGAGATCCGCCTGTATCGCTGTTCACTGGTGCACAAGCCCGGCGTCGAAAAACTGTGGCGCCAGATGATGAAGCTGCCGCGAGACTTCCTCGAGGCCTGATCGCCTTTACCTCTGACAAGTGCCTGCGGACCTGTGCCCGTCAGGCGCTATCCCCTCCTTGTACGACGACAGACACCACACCCAGCTACTGGACCCGGCATGGAGGTCCCATGTCGCTCAGTGGTTGCGAAGACCCCCGTGTCTATTCCCATTTCCTGTCTTTGATCCCGCTTTGTATTCCTGGTTGATCCCAACATTCGTGTCCTGACGTTTTCACCATGCATTCCTGACTGATCCTGGCTGTCGCGTACCGACGATTTCGCTCTAGATGGCTTGGAAATTCACGATGCTGGCTGGTGGCGCTTGTCCCGTTAAGCGAGGGTTTCGCATCCGATGGCATGCAGCTCGGTCATGTCCTTCTCGCGCTACCTGCTGCGTGTATATCCGTACCACGCCAATGAAAAGAAGCATGAAAGGTGTAACAAAGGAGAGCCTTTCTCGCTCGAGGTGACACTCTGTGCATTATCGAAAGTTGTCGGTCGTGACTGTGATCAAGGTCAAGAAACTGGGCCAACCTTTGCGCTCTTCGAGTTTTCATATTGACCCATTGTCCAGCTCTCTGGATAGTTGATTACACGAAGTAACATAAGTTATACGCTCGCTTTCTCGACGTTTGTGCGCTGTTGCAATGTTGGGCGCCTGTCGGTGGCGGCCGGTAGGCAGGTGCGCAACCAGCAGGCAAGACGCGTCACTCTTGAAGGCTGAGGTAATTTCGGCAGGGGGCACAGGGATGGTCGATAAAAAGTGTGGAGTGGCAGGCCAGAGGGCCTCGTGCTTCGGAAAGCAATATGGAAAGACCTGGGTCGGCGTCGCAACGGCGCTGGTGCTGTCCGGCTGCGCTGTCACCCCTCAACCGATGTCGCAACAGGCCAATGAACAACGCGCCGACGACCTGTTGGCGAGGGTAACGGCCAGTCAGGAACCCGTTATTGCCCCAATCGATCTCTATTCGGCAATGGCCCGCGCCATCAAGTACAACCTGGACTATCGGGTGGAAGTGATGGAGCAGGCCTTGCGCACCAAGGAGCTCGATCTGGCGCACTACGATTTGCTGCCCAAGGTGGTCGGTAACCTCAACTATACGGGACGCGACAATGAACCGGGCAGCTCCAGTATTTCTCTGTTGAGTGGTCAGGAGTCGCTGGAACCTTCGTCCTCCAGCGAACGCAACCAGTTGGCGACCGATCTTACCATGAGCTGGGACGTGCTCGATTTTGGCCTGTCCTATGTGCGGGCTCAGCAGAGGGCCGACAGCGTCATGCTGGCCGAGGAAAGCAAGCGAAAGGTCATCCAGCGCATCATCGAGGATGTACGCGCCGCCTACTGGCGAGCAGTCAGCGCAGAACGTCTGTTGGCCAAGACTCGAGAGCTCGAAGAGAGCACACGAAGGGCGCTGGATCAGGCCCACCGGCAGCAGCGCAGTGCTTTGACGGCGCCGCTTCCTGCGCTTAGCTATGAACGTGAACTGCTGACCATACGCCGCGACCTCGAGTCACTGACGCGGGAACTGCGGGTGTCCAAGCAGCAGTTGGCAGCGCTGATGAACCTTCCGCCCGAGCAACCCTACCAACTGGTGTTGCCGCCGCGTGACCTGGCCTGGAAAGGGATCGACCTTTCCTACGACACCATGTTGAAGCTGGCGGTGATGAATCGCCCGGAGCTGCGTGAAGTCGCCTACCAATTGCGCAACAACGAGCGCGAGGGCACCACAGCGATTCTGGAAACCTTGCCGAGTCTCAAGCTCTTTGTCGGAGCCAACTATAGCGACGACGACTTTCTCTACAACAGTGACTGGGTCAGCTATGGCGCTCGCGCCAGCTGGAACCTGCTGAAGGTGTTCAGTCTGCCGGCCCGTCAGGATCGTATCGACGCCCAGAGCGATCTGCTCGATGCACGGAGCCTGGCATTGACCATGGCGGTGGCGACTCAGGTATCGGTGACCCGAGCACGCTATGAACTGCGGCGTGGAGAACTCGGCACGGCCAAGCGATTCCTTGAGGTGCAGCGAGCGATCGAGCATCAGGTGGAAGCTGGCTATCGTGCCAGGCACGTCAGCGAGCAGACCCTGATTCGCGAACAGATGAATACCCTGCTGGCCGAGGTGCGGATGGATCAGGCGCTGTCGGACCTCCAGGGGGCTTACGCCAATGTCTATACGGCCACCGGCATCGACGCCGTGGATGCCGGCATGAGCAGCAACGAAAGCGTCCTGGAGCTTGCCGATGATCTGCGTGCTCTGTGGGCGCAGCGTGGCGATGCCTTGGCCATTGACGTGGTGGCATCGCCATGAGGGCGCACGGGATGAACAGCAGAAGCCTGGGGGCGGGGCAGTGTGGCCAGCGGACTCGCACGCTCTGGCCGGGACTCGTGCTGGCAGTGCTGCTGTCGGGGGCTGCCCAGGCCAGCGACATGGGCGAGGCCAGAGGCATCCTGAGGGCCGAGCACGAGGCGATACTGTCGAGTCGTCTATCGGCCAGAGTGCTTGAGGTGCCGTTCAAGGAAGGCGACCACTTCGATGTCGATGAGGTACTGGTCGGCTTCGACTGCGCCGGACTCGACGCCGAGTTGCGTGCGACGGAGGCTAAGGCCGCAGCGGAATCCCGCAACGCCGCCATGCAGAACGAACTGTTGCAGATGGGCGCCACCGGACAGGCGGATGCCGACATTGCACGTTTCAAGCTGCGTGAGCAGCGGGCCCGGGTGGCCGCCATCCAGGAGCAACGCAAGGATTGTCAGATCAAGGCGCCTTTTGCCGGGCGAGTGGTTGAGCCCATGGTACGCCCCAACGAGACGCCGGAAGCCAACGCTCCCCTGATCCAGGTGGTGAGTGACGGCGCACTGGAATTGCATATGGTGGTGCCTTCCTGCTGGTTGAGTTGGATGACCCGGGGTAGCGCCTTCGGCTTCGAGGTGGACGAGACCGGCGACAGGCTTGACGCAGAAGTGTCGCGCATCTCGGCTGCCGTCGATCCCGTCAGCCAGACCGTCAAGGTGATCAGCCGAGTGGACAATGCACCGGCACGGGTTCTTCCCGGGATGAGCGGCACCGCGACCTGGCTCTCCAGCGGGGACGGTGAGGGCAGGCGCTGTGGAGTGACCTCCTCATGACGAGTGTGGCGATTGAGCGCCAGTCTACTACCGAGGCGCAACACCCGGTGGCGGAGGAACAGGCCAGAGCGAGTGGCTCGGAGGTGGGGCCAGGTGGCGAGCGGCTGATTCGTATCGAAGGCGCCTTGCGCCACTGTGACAGCCTCGACCAGCTGTGGTGCCACCTGGCCAATGAGGGGCAGAGCCTGCTCCAGGCTCGCCAGTCACTGGTGTTTTGCCTGTCGGGCAGAAATCGCTGGCGAGTCAAGGCGGTGGGAGGACTCGCGCGGGTGCCTCATGACAGTGCTCAGGTGCTTGCCTACCAGCATCTGGTGGGCAGTGACTGGCGTGAACACCGGGACGAGACGCAACCGCGCTTGCTGGATCTTGCCAACGTCCTGGAGGACGAAGGCATACCCGCCATGCGCCATGGGCTGTGGATACCGCTAAGCCATGGCGACCGGCCCATCGGCGCCGGTTGGTTACTGACTCGCGAGCGTGCCTGGGAAACACCGCACCTGGCCCTGGCCAGTCGTCTTGCCCAGGCCTACGGTCACGGCGCCAGCGCGATCCGAGGTCGACGCCGTGTGTCTCTTGGGCGAGCACGGGGGGCGCGCGGACTGGCGCTGGCTACGGTGCTGGGCCTGGGGGCAGCCTTGGCGCTGGTGCAGGTACCGCTGACGTCGAGGGCGCCCGCTGAGGTGGTCGCCAGTGAGCCGTTTGTCGTGGCGGCACCGATGGCGGGCGTCGTCGACCGCATCCTGGTCGCTCCCGGCGCCCGGGTGGCGCTGGGTGATCCGCTGGTCCAGCTGGTGGACGTGGAACTACGCAATGACTTCGAAGTTGCCCAGCGCAAGGTTCAGGTGGCCCAGTCCAAGGCGTTGAGGCTACAGCAGGCTGCCATCGCAAGCAGTGAGGCCAAGCGCGAGCTCGCCATCGCTCGCAGCGAGCTGAGAGTTGCCGAAGCCGAGCGAGATTATGCCCATGACCTGCTCGACAAGGCGGTAGTTCGCGCCGAGCGCAGCGGGGTCGCCCTCTATGGCGACCCGCAGGATTGGGTAGGGCGTCCCGTGCGGGTGGGTGAAGCCGTGATGCAGGTAGCGGACCCGGCGGATATTGCTTTCCGGCTAGAAGTGGCGGCCGCCGACGCCGTCACCCTCGAACGTGGAGCCTCGGTGGATGTGTTTCTTGATGCAGCACCCCTCGAACCGGTGTCGGCGGTCGTGGCACGGGCCGCCTACAAGGCCGAAAAGAACGCCAGCGGTATCGCCAATTTCAAGGTGATGGCGATACCGGAAACGCCGAGAGAAGACATGCCGCGGCTGGGTCTCAGAGGCACGGCGCGAATCCATGGTGAGCCGGTATCACTGTTCTACTATCTATTCCGGCGCCCGATCGTCACCTTCAGACAGTTGACAGGCGTCTAGGCCGTGGCCAGGGCAATGCAGGACACGTCCGATTCAGCAGAGCAGGAGCTGCTTGGGTCGCTTCGTCAGGAGCTCGAGCTGATCGAAGGTGGGGCAGAACCAGGCAAGGCCGCTCGCTGGAAGATTCATGACCCACTGGCCGGACGGTTTTTCGAGATTGATGCCAGGGTCGTCGATATCCTCGCCTGCTGGTCGGCGGGGACGGTGGAGGCTTTGAGACGACGTCTTGATGCTCGCGGACACGTCGACATCAGCGAAGAGGATATTCGCCAGATCCAGCAATTTCTGGATCACAACGACCTGCTCGAGGCCAGCGAAGGCCGCAGCTTCGACAAGGCTCGGCGATATCGTGAGGCCAGCCGGCCATCCTGGTGGAAGTGGCTGCTTCATCACTACCTGTTCGTGCGTATCCCCCTGGTGTATCCAGGGCGTGGATTGAAGCGCTGCCTACCGCTAGTCGCCATCTTCTTTCATCGGGGCTTTTGGCTCTTTACGGCGATCCTGGGTGTCATTGGCCTCTACCTTGTTTCTCGCCAGTGGGAGAGCTTCTTCACCACCTTGCCGGCGATGTTCAGCGTTTCCGGCGTGGTCGCGTTTTCCCTGAGTCTGGTGCTGGTGAAGACGCTGCATGAGCTTGGCCACGGCTTCTGTGCGACCCGCTTTGGGGTTCGTGTGTCGAGCATGGGGGTGGCGCTGATCGTGATGATGCCGGTGCTGTTTACCGACACCACCGATGCCTGGCGGCTGCCCCGGCGGCGCAAACGTGTGCTGATCGATCTGGCCGGGGTGGCGGTGGAACTGGTCATCGCTGTCTATGCCACTCTGGCCTGGGTTTTTCTACCGGATGGCGCTCTGCGTTTCGTGGCCTTTGCGCTTGCCACCACCGGTTGGGTGCTGAGCCTGGCGGTGAACCTCAATCCCCTGATGCGCTTCGACGGCTACTACCTGTTCAGTGACCTGCTCGGCATTGTCAACCTGCAGGAGCGGGGCTTTGCCATGGGGCGCTGGTGGTTGAGGGAAGGGCTTTTCGGTTTTGGCGATACGCCGCCGGAAGCGCTGAGTCGTGCCAAGCGCCGGGTATTGATCGGCTATGCCCTGGCGGTATGGGTGTATCGCTTCTTTCTGTTTCTCGGGATTGCCCTGGTGGTCTACCACCTCTTTTTCAAGGTGCTGGGCGTCTTTCTCTTCAGCGTGGAAATTCTATGGTTCATTGTCATGCCGATACTGCGTGAGCTGATGGTCTGGTGGAAAAGACGCAGGGAGGCTGGCCGGCGGGTGCTGATGACCCTGGCGGTGGCCGCCGGCATCGCTGCCTTCGTTGCCTTGCCTCTGCCTCATCGAATCACGGTGCCGGTGGTGTTCGGCGCCAGTCAACAGGTTCCGGTGTTTGCCCATCGCGCCGCCAGGGTCGAGCAGGTGCTGGTCCGCGTCGGCGATGTCGTCGAGCGGGGGCAGGTACTGGTCAGGCTCGAAGTGCCAGCGTTGCAACAGCGGGAAAGAACGGTGCAGGAACATCTGAATCTGGTGGATAGGCGCCTGGACCGACGAAGTGCCGACAACACGGACCTGTCCCAGAGTCTGGTACTGGAGAGCGAACGGGACATGCAACGCCAGCAGCTTGCTGGACTCACCGATCAACGTCGTCGGCTCGACGTCATCGCCCCCATGGACGGCACGGTGGTTGAGCTTGCCGACTACCTGCATTCGGGCCGCTGGGTCGGCACAGACCTTCGTCTGGCGTTGGTAGCCAGTACGGATCGGCTATCCGCCCGTGGCTACGTCAGCAGCGATGATCTGGGATTGCTGGCGCTCGGTCAGCCTTGTTTTTTTGTCGATGACGAGCGTCTCTGGCCGCAGACCCCCATGCACGTCGAGCGAATCGCCGCCGCCGCTTCCCGCTACGTCGATCAGTGGATGTTGGCGTCAGACCACGGCGGGCCTATCGCGGCACGGCCCGATGACCAACGCTCCGTGCCGGAACGTGCGCTATTCGAACTGTTGGCAGTCTCTGACCAGGACCAATCGTCGCCGCTCACCGAGCTTCGCGGGGAGCTTCACCTGGAGGGGCAACCGTCTAGCCTGGCAGCCAGCATGGCACGTCGTGTGGCCCAGGTGCTGGTGCGTGAGTGGGGGTCATAGGCGTCGCAGTCATTGAAACCTGACACGTCCAGGTGACGGTCAGCCCGAATTCAAAGAGGGAGATCCGACATGATCAAGGACGACTTACTGATTCGCGAACTCGAAGCCCGGGTGTTGCTGGATGCTGCCAGTACCGCCACCGTCGACAACGTCAAGCAAGCGGCTGACGCCGCGGTTGCAACGACAGATGCGGGCTCCGCGGATCATGATGCAGGCCATGATGTATTGATGAGCGCCCTGCAGCACGTGGAAGCCCAGAAGGGCGGGCGGGAGCGTGCTGCCGGGGGCTCCGACATCGATGGAGATGGCGTCCTGGATGTCGACGACATCGATGATGACGGGGACGGTATTCTCGATTCAGTGGAAGGTGGATCACAGCAAATAACCTGCAATAGCGTGACGAGCGGCGGGGCTTCTTCGGCTGGACTGGATCGTCTGGCCGACGGTAACACAAAAACTTACTTTATCTCGTCCACTGTAGAGCAAATCAGCGATTTTACGTTCAACTTTGACACACCCATCGATCGTATTTATGGGATCGACCTGTGGAACAACGCGGGAAGTGTTTTGAATGATGCCCAGTCCATTGGGTCGATAGGTGAGATCAGGTTTTATAATTCTTCCGGTGACTTGATCTATTCAACCACTCGATATGCTGCTATTAACTCTGTCCCCGAAGGGGCGGCAGGTTGGCCACTTCATATGGATATACCAAAAGATATCCACGGCGTGGCTAGTATTCAGTTTTTCAATATTAAAGGTAGGGCGGGAGGCGGTTCAGGGATTGCGGTGACAGAAGTCGCATTCTTCGGCAGGATCGACAGTGACGGAGACGGCGTCGCTGATTCTGCTGACCTGGATAGCGACAACGATGGTATCACCGACAACATCGAGGCCCAGTCCTCCAAGGGGTATGTGGCGCCCAGCGGCATCGACAAGGACAAGGATGGCCTTGATGACGCCTACGATGCTGCCACCGCCAATGCCTCCGCTACGGCCAGCAAGGGCCTGGCGCCGGTCGATACCGATGGCGACAGCACGACAGACTATCTCGACAGCGATTCCGACGACGACGGCAAGCAGGATATCGCCGAGCGCGACGCCGGGGCCTGGTCCATCACAAGTGAAACCGATACCGATGGCGACGGTCTGCTCGACATCTTCGAGGGAGCGGATGCCAATGATGGCTATGACGCCAACGACGAGCTGATCAAGGACGGGAACTTTACCCTTCTCGATAGTGACAACGACGTCAGCGCGGATGGATCGGACGCTGTGCCGAGCGTAGCTGACTTTGACTATCGTGATAGCGCTCGTCTCGACCCGGATGGTGATGGCATCGATAACAGCGTCGATATCGATGATGATAATGATGGTATTATCGACGAAAATGAGTATGACTACAGTCGACCAAATATGGTGGGAAATGGCGGGTTTGCCGGTGGAGATACTTCCGGTTGGTATTACAGCACGCCACCCTATACTACTGACAATGGCAGCAAACCTAGCTGGTCTCATAGTTCTAAAAATTCTTCTCTGACGGGAGGGCTTTTTGATGAGATTAGTCCTGGTGAAAACGGTGGGAATCATAGCCTGGTAAATGCAGCGAATTATGAAGAGGTCTTTGTCTACAAATTTGGCAATGAGTTGTCTGAAGGTGATTATCGATATAGCTTCGATCTATCAAAAACGTTTTCAAGTGGTTCGGATCGCTATAATGTATTTATCTGGGATTTTGATGCGGGAAAGGTCTTCAAGACGCTGGCGTACGGTCTTATCGGCGATCTTCCAGGAAGTGGTATTTTCAAGACGTTTAGCGGTGTGTTTGATCTGAGCAAGGCCGGCAACTATGGCATCGTGATGAAGGTCGATCAGGACGGGGGCGCAGGAAACGGCGACTACGCCATGGATCGTGTGGCGTTTCAATATATTTCAAGGGATACCGATGGTGATGGTATCTGCGATGACAAGGATATCGACAGCGACAACGATGGCATCACCGATAACGTCGAGGCGCAGACGACCCAGGATTACATAGAACCTTCTGGCACCGATGTCGACAAGGACGGACTCGATGACGCCTACGACAAGGACACCAGCAATACCTCCGCTACGGCCAGCAAGGGGCTGACGCCGGTCGATACCGATAGGGACAGCACGGCCGACTATATCGATCGTGACTCCGACAACGACGGCAAGTTGGATATTGCCGAGCGCGATGATGGGGCCTCTTCCATTACGGATGCTACCGACACCGATCATGATGGCCTGCTGGATATCTTCGAGGGAACGAATGCCAACGATGGCTACGATGCAAACGATGAAAATGTCACGGAGAACGGTTTTACGTTGGCTGATTCCGACGACGATCTGCCGGCGGATGGCGACGGAGCAAAGCCACTTGTTGTCGATTTTGACTATCGCGAAAATGCTGTCTTGGATCGTGACGGCGATGGTATCATCGATACGGTTGATATCGATCAGGATAACGACGGAGTTATTGACGTTACCGAAGGAAAAGATACCTCTGTAGAAGAGAAATTCGACACGACCGATATCGCCAACGACAAGATACCGGATCTTGACTTTAACGGAACAAAGGTTGAGGTGACCTCAAATACCACCGAGGGTAGCCTCACCTATGGTCAAGAATCCGGAGCGGTGAACTTTGAATATTCTGAGAATAATGTGGCAACGGTCAGTCTGGCGACAGATGCCTTTGTGGACTTCGTTATCGACAGCAAGAACGTGCCCAATAGCAGGCAATTTGATAGGTATGATCAGCTTACCGTATCGAGCCCCGGTGCCTATATCGTGGTCTACGATCCCGACAATGTCTTGAATGTCGCCCAGGGAATTTATCTTAACTCGCTCACATTCAGCGTGAAAGGGCTGGGGAATCTGTACGGAGAGTCGTGGTCGGTAAGGGTCGTCGATGTAAAAACGGTGACCCTGAGCATGGGGTGGCATCCTGACTACAATGTGGTTGCCAATGTAGGGTCATGTGTCAGGATTGGTATCGGCGGATTGGCGAAGGACACTGACCGTGACAATATCGCCGATCACCTGGATATCGACAGTGACAATGATGGCATCACCGACAATGTCGAGGCGCAGACGACCCAGGATTATATAAAGCCCACTGGCACCGATGTCGACAAGGACGGACTCGATGACGCCTACGACAAGGACACCAGCAATATCACCGCTACGGCCAGCAAGGGGCTGACGCCGGTCGATACCGATGGCGACAACACCGTAGACTATCTCGACAGTGACTCCGACGACGACGGCAAGCTGGATATCGCCGAGCGCGACGATGGCGCAACGTCGGTCAGTGACAGCACCGATACCGACGGCGACGGGCTCCTCGACATCTTCGAGGGATCGGACGCCAACGATGGCTTTGATGCCAATGATGAGAACCTTGTTGACGGCAACTTTGCGCTCTCTGACAGCGACAACGATATCGCAGCAGATGGTAGCGACGCCTCACCCCCCGGCTTCGACCTGGACTATCGCGACAGCATCGGTCCGCCGACGGCGGTGGAAGACGCCGGGAAGACCAATGAGGACGTGGCGCTGGTGGTCACCAAGGATAAGGGCTTGTTGTCCAACGATACCCTGGCGGGGGCCACCGAAATCGCCTCGGCGGCCATCGACACCGACGGTGACGGCGTGGCCGATACCGCCCTGGTACTGGGGCAGGCCAATACCGTCAAGGACAGTGACGGCAATGTCACCGGCAAGCTGACGCTGGCCAAGGATGGCTCCTACCGGTTCGATCCTGTGGCGAACTTTTTCGGTGCACTGCCGATCATCAGCTACAGCCTGAAGGGACCCGGAGGCTACGCCAGTTCGACGCTTACGATTACGGTGACCGCCGTCAATGATGCCCCTGTGGTCACCAACGACAAGGGCGATGCCAAGGAAGACGAGACGCTGAGTGTCGACAAGAGCGAAGGACTTCTGGCCAATGACAGCGATGTCGAAGGGGATAGTCTGGTCATCTCCGGTTTCAGCGTGGCCGGCGTCACCGGCAGCTTCACCGCGGGTGAGGCAGCCAGCATCCCCGGCAAGGGGACGCTAACGCTCAACGCAGATGGCTCCTACAGCTTTACCCCGGCGCCCAACTACCACGGCAGTGTCCCGGAGATCACCTACACCGTCAGCGACGGCAAGGGCGGGACCTCCAGCGGGTCCCTGACCATTACGGTTGCCTCGGTGGAAGACAGCGTGTCACTTGGCGGCCTCGGGGATGGCAGCGACGGCAGCGATGGCAGCGTCAACGAATCGGCCTTGACCGGGGGCTCTGCCGCCGGCGGCAGTGGTAGTGTGCACACGGGCTCCTTTACCCTGGGGCCCGCCTCGAGCCTCGACAGCCTGACCATCGGTGTCACGATGATAACCCGGGCACAGCTGGAGGCCAGTGGCACCACCGCGATCACTATCACGGGTAGCTACGGTGAGCTGTCGATTAACGGCTATGACAGCGATACCGGGGTCGTGTCCTACCGCTACGTCCTGTCGTCGGTCGCCGATCATGGGTCGGATCCGGTCCTGGACAGCTTTACCATCGGCACCACCGACAGCGATGGCGACGAGACCTACAACGCAGGCACGCTGGCCATCCTGGTGGTCGATGACGTATCGACCGCCAAGGCAGACCAGGGCAGCGTCGACGAGGACGCCAGCGGCGGCAGTTCGCTGACGGGCAATGTCGTTTCCAATGACACCCTGGGGGCCGATGGGGCCGCCGACAGCGGTGCACTCAGCGCGGTCGGCAAGGGCGAGGCTGCGCCTTCGGGGCGTGTGGGCAGCAGCATTGCCGGTGACTACGGTAGCCTGGTGATGGACGCCAGTGGCAAGTACCTCTACACCCTGGACAACGCCAACGCTACGGTCAACGGCCTGCAGAAGGGGCAAACCCTCACCGAGACCTTTACCTATCAGATCACCGACGCTGACGGTGATACCAGCACGGCGACCCTGACCATCACCATCAAGGGCGCCAACGACGCCCCGACAGCGGAGGATATCACCGCCAAGTGTGCAGAGGACGGCGAGACCACGGGCACCATCGTCGGCGAGGACCCTGATGGTGACTCCTTGAGCTTTACCCTTGATGCTCAGCCCGAGGGGGGAACCGTCACCCTCGACGAGGACACCGGCGCCTTCACCTTCGTGCCGGACGCCAACGTCAACGGCGACATCACCTTCAGCGTCACGGTGGATGACGGCCACGGCGGCAAGACCCAGGTGGAGGTGACGGTCAAGATCAGTGCGGTCAATGATGTGCCGGTCGCGTCAGACGACAGCGCCAGCACAGCGGAGGACACACCCTTGATCGTTGGCAAGGACGAGGGCGTGCTGAGCAATGACAGCGATATCGATGGCGATGCCTTGTCGGTGGCAAGCTTCAGCGTCGAGGGGCTGACGGGCACTTTCACGGCGGGGGAAACCGCCACCATTGCCGGGGTGGGGACCCTGACCTTGAACGCCGATGGTTCCTACCGCTTCGATCCCGCGCTCAACTACCATGGCAGCGTACCCAAGGTGACCTATGTGCTCAGCGACGGGCACGTCAGCGACACCGCCACCCTCAGCATCACGGTCGATTCGGTCGACGATAGCGTGTCGGTGGGCGGGCTCGGTGATGGCGGGGACGGCGTCGACGGAGAGGTCAAGGAGTCAGGGTTGGTCGATGCCGACGGCACAGGACTGACCCACGACGGCACCTTTACGCTGGGTCCGGCGGACAGCCTGGCGAGCTTTACCCTGGGTGGTTCAACCATAACGCTGGCCCAGCTCGAGGCCAGTGCCACGACGCCGATCAAGGTGACCGGCAGCCACGGGACCCTGACGATCAAGGGCTATGATCGCCAGACCGGGACGCTGAGCTATCGCTACACCCTGACTTCCGCCGCCGACCACTCAAGTGGTGCGGTGAAGGACAGCTTTGCCATCGATGTGACCGATGTCGAGGGAGATATCACCAAGGGTATCGGCACCCTGTCGATCCGCATCACCGATGATGCGCCGTCGGCCACCGCCGATACCGGTTCGGTGACCGAGGACGGCGCGGCCTCCACAGGCAACGTACTGAGCAACGACCGGCAAGGCGCCGATGGCAGCAAGGTGTCGAAGGTGGGTGTTGCCGAATCCACCGATGGGGGAAGCGTCGGCAGCGCCCTTGTGGGCAGCTTCGGCACCCTGACGCTCAACGCCGATGGCAGCTATGTCTATGCGCTGGACAACACCAACGCCATGGTCAATGCACTGCAGCAGGGCGAGACCCTGACCGAAACCTACAGCTACCAGATCATCGACGCCGACGGCGATACCAGCACCGCCACCCTGACCATCACCATCAAGGGGGCCAACGATGCACCGACCGCGTCGGTCGACGCCTTGACCACATCGGAAGATACGCCGGTGGACGGCAGCATCGTGGCCGAGGACGTGGATGGCGATAACCTGTCCTTTGATCTGGTCGCCCAGCCGGAAGGTGGTACCGTCAGCCTGAGTGAGGATGGCAGTTTCACCTTCACCCCCGACGCCAACGTCAATGGTGACATTACCTTCAGCGTAACCGTCTCCGACGGCAACGGAGGCACCGTCACCGTCGAGGTCAGCGTCACGGTGACGCCGGTCAATGACGCCCCGACGGTGGTGGATGACAAGGCCGAGACCAACGAAGACACGACACTCGAGGTCGCCGAGGACAAGGGCGTACTGGCCAACGATACTGATGTGGAAGGCGATAGCCTGAGCGTCAGCGGTTTCAGTGTCGAGGGCGTGACGGGCAGCTTCAAGGCGGGCGAAACCGCCACCATTGCCGGGGTGGGGACCCTGACCCTGAACGCCGACGGTTCCTATACTTTCGTGCCGGCGACCAACTACAACGGCAGCGTGCCGAAGGTCACCTACAGCGTCAGTGACGGTAATGGCGGGACCACCAGTGGCGTACTGGTCATCAAGGTAAAGCCGGTGGATGATGAGGTCAGCCTGGGCGGGCTTGGCGATGGCAACGATGGCAGTGACGGCAACGCCATGACCGACGGCTCTGTCAAGGAGTCGGGCCTGACCGGTGGCTCGGATGTGGCGGGCGGCGGGATATCCCACAGCGGCAGCTTCACGCTGGGGCCCGCCGATAGTCTGGCAAGCCTGTCCATTGGCACTACATCGATTACTCGGGCGCAACTGGAAGCCAGCGCCACCACCCCGATCAAGATCAACGGCACCCATGGTCTGCTGACCATTACCGGCTACGACCAGAAGACCGGTATCGTCAGCTACACCTTCACGCTGACCACCAATGCCAGCCATGGCGATGGTAAGGTCCACGAAAGCTTCGTCATTGGGGTGACCGACGTCGAGGGAGATGTCACCGCCAATGCGGGCACTCTGACCATCGCCGTCATCGACGATGCACCGGTAGCCAAGGCCGATACCGGCCAGGCCGTGGAGGACGGTGGCAACATCAGCGGCTCGGTCATCGGCAATGACCTGGCAGGAGCCGATGGCGCCCCCAGCAAAGGGTTGGTCAATGCGGTCGGTAGCGGCAAGGATTCGCCGAGCGGCGGTGTCGGCAGCAGCGTTGACGGCTCCTACGGTAGCCTGATCCTCGATGCCAACGGCAACTACCTCTACAAACTCGATAGCACAAACACTGAGGTCAACGCGCTGGCGGTGGGGGCGAACCTGACCGAGGTCTTTACCTATCAGATCATCGATGCCGATGGTGATACCAGTATAGCGACCCTGACCATCACCATCATGGGCGCGAACGATGCCCCTGTGGCCAGCGTGGATGCGATATCCACGCCTGAAGACACGCCGGTCGACGGCCAGATCACGGCCAGCGACGTGGATGGGGATTCGCTGTCCTTCGATCTGGTGGCCCAGCCCGACGGGGGAACGGTCACGCTCAATGAAAACGGAACCTTCACCTTTACTCCCGACGCCAACGTCAACGGTGATGTCAGCTTCAGCGTTACGGTAGACGACGGTCACGGCGGTACCACCACGGTGGAAGTTACGGTGACGGTGACGCCGGTCAACGATACTCCTGTGGCCACCCCGGACACCAACAGCACGAGTGAAGACACCCCCCTTGTGGTGAACAAGGACAGTGGGGTACTGGCCAACGACAGCGATGTGGATGGTGACAGTCTCAGCGTCAGCGGCTTTACCATCGAGGGCGTGACGGGAACCTTCGAGCCGGGCGAGACGGTCGCCATCGAGGGCGTCGGCAAATTCACCTTGAACGCCGATGGGTCCTACCGCTTCGAGCCGGAGCTGAACTACCACGGTGACGTGCCCAAGATCAGCTACAGCGTCAGCGATGGTGCCGGCGGAACTACCACCGGAACGCTCCAGCTCAGCGTCGAGGCGGTCGACGACAAGGTCACCGTCGGTGGCCTGGGCGATGGTAGTGGTGACGGTGATGGTGCCAACGATGGACAGGTCAGCGAGTCCGGTCTGGCGGGGGGGACCGGTACCCTCGGTAGTGGCGTCTCCCATACCGGCAGCTTCACCCTGGGACCGGCGGACAGCCTCGCCAGTATCAGCCTTGGCGGAACCACCTTGACGCTTGACCAGCTGGTCAACAGTGCCGGTACGCCGATCAGGATCCAGGGTGGCCACGGCGAGCTTTTGATCAATGGCTACGACAGGGCCAGTGGCACGGTCAGCTATATCTATACCCTCAAGGCACACGCCGACCATAGCCAGGGGCCTGTCAGTGACGATTTTGCGATCGCCGTCACCGACGTCGACGGTGACGTCACTGCGGATGCCGGTACCCTGTCGATTGCCATACTCGATGATGCACCGAAGGCCGTGAACGACGTCGACGACACGATCAACAAGCCGAATCAACCCAGCAGTATCGCCGATGGAAACGTCTTGACCGGCGACGGAGGCGACGATCCCGATGCCATGGACGGTGACGCCGATTTCTTGGGCGGTGACGGTGGCACGGTCACTGCAGTGGGGGCAGGATCAGACGGGCCGTCGGCGTCCCATATCGGACAGGGGCTTCAGGGTGAATACGGCACTCTTGTCTTGAACGCCGACGGCAGCTACCGCTATGTACCCGATTTCGACTCGGACACGGTCAAGTGGCTGGCTGCCGGGCGACACGTTTCAGACACCTTTACCTACCAGATCACCGATCCTGACGGAGATACGGCCACCGCCACCCTGACCATCCGCATCTACGGCACGACGGCGGTGGTTGGCACGGAAGGGGGCGAGGTAGACGAAGCTCAACTCAACACGGATGGCGCCACCGGCACAGACCCTGGAGACTCGGCTGAGGTGATCTACGAGGGATCATTCTCGGTGGTGGACCGGGTGACGCAGCAGCTCAAAACCCTGACCATCGGCGACACGAGTTTCACCCCGAGCGAGTTGGCGGCGTTGTCCGCCGACAATCCGTCGGTACGCATCGAGACCGATCACGGCTATTTCGAGATTATCGGCTACCAGCAAGGCGACGGCACCGACGTGCGGGAAAACACCGTGCTCTATCGGTTCGTGCTGACAGAAGCGGCTGAGCATGGTGGAGAGCGAGTGTTCGATAGCGTCGACGTGGTCATGACAGACCAACTTGAAAATTCGACCCGGGATTGCCCCAAGGCCTTGATGATCGAGATTCTCGATGACGCGCCGATCGCCGCCAAGGACAAGGTCAGCGTCGCCGAGGACGGCGATGCCGGCACCGGTAGTGTATTGACCAATGACCGCGAGGGTGCCGATGGAGACGTCACGGTGACGGCGACGGGCCCGGGCTCCAGCGTCAGCTCAGACGGTGTCGGTAGCGAGGTTGTCGGCAAATACGGCAGTCTGACCCTGGCCGCCGACGGCAGCTATACCTACACCCTGGACAACACCAATACGGAGGTCGATAGCCTCAAATCGGGTGGTTCGCTGACCGAGATATTCAGCTATCAGATCACCGACGCCGACGGCAGTACTTCCATCGCGACTCTGACCATCACCATCGAGGGGGCCAACGACGCGCCGACGGCCAGCGTCGATGCATTGACGACCCAGGAGGATACCCCGGTCAGCGGTACCATCGAGGCCAGTGACGTTGAAGGAGATGACCTCAGCTTCGATCTGGTCGCGCAGCCCGACGGGGGCAAGGTCACGCTCAACGACGATGGCACTTTCACCTTCACCCCCGATGACAACGTCAATGGCGATATCACCTTCAAGGTCACGGTTTCCGATGGCAATGGCGGTACCACCACTGTCGAGGTCACGGTCAAGGTGGAAGCGGTCAATGATTTACCGAAGGTGACCGGCGAGACCGCCAGTACCCCCGAGGACACGCCGCTTGACTCGTCGAGCGACGACAGTCTGCCTGGTCTGCTCGACAACGACAGTGACATCGAGACCGATCACGACAGCCTGGTGGTCGTGGACGTTCGCGTCGACGGCATGAGCGAGAGCATCGATGTCGGTGAGACCGTCACCATCGATGGTGTCGGCAAGCTGACGGTGGAGGCCGATGGTGCCTGGCGATTCGAACCGGCACTCAACTACCACGGCAAGGTACCAACGATCACCTACACCGTCAGCGATGGCGAGGGTGGGACCAGCACCGCCACCCTGGACATCACGGTCACGCCGGTGGACGACCAGGTCAACCTGGGCGGCCTGGGCGACGGGAACGATGGCGGCGAGGGAGGTAACATCAGTGATGGCTCCGTCAGCGAGGCCGGCCTGCCCGGGGGCAGCGATGAAGGTAGCGGGCTGAGCCATAGCGGCAGCTTTACCCTGGGGCCGGCGGACAGCCTGGCGAGCTTTACCCTGGGCAGTCGCAGCATCAGCCTTGCCGAGCTCGAGGCCAGCGCGTCGTCACCCATCGCGATCGAGGGCCGCTACGGCACCTTGACCATCGAAGGTTACGATCGCGCCACCGGTACGGTCAGCTACCGCTATCTGCTGACCTCAAACGCAGATCACGCCAACGAGCCGGTGAGCGACGACTTCATGATCAGCGTGACCGACGTGGAGGGTGAGGTCACCGCCAACGCCGGGACGCTGGTGATCGACATCGACGATGATAGTCCGAGTGCGACCGATGACAGCGGTACCGTCGACGAGGACGGTGCTGCCGGCGCCGGCAGCGTCTGGGCCAATGATCGTCCGGGTGCCGATGGTGCGGATGCCAATGGGGCGGTGGTTGGGGTTGGTGTTGAAGCCGGAAGTCTCGATGGGGCCACCGGCGTCCCGCTGGAAGGGAGCTACGGCAGCCTGATCCTCAACGCCGATGGCAGCTATAGCTATACGTTGGACAACACCAATGGCGAGGTGGACGAGCTCCAGGTCGGTGGGATATTAACCGAGAAGTTCCGCTATCAGATCCGCGACGCCGACGGCGATCTCGCCACCGCCACCTTGACGATCACCATTCGTGGCGCCAACGACGCGCCGGAGGCTTCTGCGGAAAAGGTGACCGCCAGCGAGGATACTCCGGTGGATGGCAAGATCATCGCCACCGACGTCGATGACGATGAGCTCACCTTCAGTCTGGATGCGCAGCCAGAGGGTGGCACCGTTACCCTCGATGAGGAAGGTAACTTCACCTTTACCCCGGATGCCAACTTCAACGGCGACACCAGCTTCACTGTCACCGTGACCGACCCTTCCGGTGCCACGGTCACGGTGGAGGTCGATGTCTCGGTGACCCCGGTCAATGACGCGCCGTCCGCCAAGAACGACCAGGCCACGATCGCCGAGGACACGCCTCTGACGGTCGCCGCCGAAGACGGCCTGCTGGCCAACGATAGCGATATCGAGGGCGATAGCCTCAGTGTTACGGGCTTCAGTGTCGATGGTATCGAGGGAACCTTCCTGGCAGGGCAGACCGCCGTCATCGAAGGCGTCGGCGAGCTGACCATCAGCGCCAATGGCAGCTACCGTTTCGTGCCGGCGCTGAACTACAACGGCGAGGTGCCACTGGTCACCTATACCGTCAGTGACGATGGGGGCGCGACCTCCGATGCGAGCCTGAGCATTTCGGTCACGGCGGTGGACGACAAGGTGACTGTCGGTGGGCTGGGGGATGGAGGCGGTGAGCCAGGAGGGGGCGATTCAGCAGGCGACGCCACCACCGATGGGTCGGTTGACGAGGCCGGTCTGACAGGAGGCAGCCACGAGGGCTTGGGCCTGAGCCACAGTGGCACCTTTACCCTCGGACCAGCCGACAGTCTGTCCAGCCTGACCCTGGGGGGAAGCACCATCAGCCTGGATCAGCTCAAGGACTGTGGTAGCCATCCCATCGAGGTGACCGGCGATCACGGCACCCTGGTGCTGCGCTACTACGACCCCGCCACCGGAGAGGTGAGCTATACCTACCATCTGGCCTCGAGGGCTGATCACTCCGGCGGCGCGGTCAACGACAGCTTCGCCATCGGCGTCACCGACGTGGAGGGAGAGACCACCGACAACATTGGCACCCTGGCCATCGCCATCATCGACGATGGTCCTGGCACCGGCAATGACCGCGGTGAGGTGAGCGAGGAAGGCTCAGAGCCGGGAAGCGACTGCAGCGGTAATGTCCTCCTCAATGACCACTATGGTGTCGATGGCGTTGCGGTGGATGGCGGGGTCACGGCGGTCGGGTCAGGTCAGTCATCGCCCGAGGGCGGCGTTGGCGAGCCGGTGGAGGGCCGTTACGGTAGCCTGGTGCTGAACGCGGACGGCAGCTATTCCTATACGCTGGACAACAGCAACCCGGTGGTGGACGCGCTCAAACCGGGGCAGACGCTCACCGAGACCTTCAGCTACACCATCACCGACAGCGATGGCAGTGTTTCCACCGCGACGCTGACGATCAGCGTTCTCGGCGCCAATGACGCCCCTGTCGCCAGCGTAGATCCCATCGTCACCACCGAGGATACCCCGGTCGAGGGGCGCGTCGTCGCCACCGACGTGGATAATGACGACCTGACCTTCCGTCTCGACCATCAACCGGACGGCGGCACCGTCACGCTCAATGAGGATGGCACCTTCACCTTTGTGCCCGACCCCGACGTCAGTGGCGATATCAGCTTCAGCGTGACCGTGACCGACGCCAGCGGTGCCACCACTACCGTGGTAGTCACCGTCTCGGTTGAGCCGGTCAATGACGTCCCTGTGGCCAGTGCCGATCCTATCGTCACCGGCAGCGGTGAAGCCGCCGCTGGTCAGGTGGTGGCATCGGACGTTGAAGGGGATGATCTCACCTTCGCGCTGGATGACGGTCCTCGACACGGTCAGTTTACCCTGAACCCGGATGGATCCTTCATCTATGTGCCGGAAGCAGGCTTCTTCGGCAGCGACAGCTTTGTCGTCGCGGTGTCGGACGGGCAGGGCGGTGTAACCTACGTGACCGTCTCGGTGACGGTGGAGCCCCTCGATAGCTTGTATATCGGTGACCGTGCGCCCGAAGTCCCGGCGCAGGATGTCGAGTCGGATGCTGAAGGGCCCTTGATGCATGCCGATGGCATGGTCGATGAGGTGGTCAATCAGTACGGAGGCCTTGGTGGCCTTGCCGATCTGTCTACCGATGGGGCAGTAAGAGCGGCGGTACACGGCATCTCGGCGCTGACCGACGCTGAAATGGAGGTGGTAAACAAGGATCAGCCGAGAGAATCCAGCGCCTGGAGCTCCTCGATGCTGCAGGAAGCCAGATCGCTGGCTCATCCCGGTGAGGTGCGAGCGACGTCGTGGGCAAGCAGCGATGGCCGAGCGACGCTGGAGGCTCTGGTCGAGAACGAGCGGGCGTGGCTCACGCTGCCGGAAGGGCAACGCGACATCAAGGTGTCATTACCCGGGGGACGAGCCTTGCCGGACTGGATCCAGCGTCCCTCGATCGGTCAGCTGCTGATCGAACGGCCGGCGGCGCTGGAAAAGGTGACGCTGGATATCGATAGCCGAGGCGGTGAAGGGGAAGCACATCACTATCGCCTGGTGCTGGACCTGGACAAGGTTCGGCTGGAGGTGAGTGAAAGTGAGCCGTCGTCCCCTGTGGCCGCGCCAGGCTTCAGCGAGCAGCTCAGTAGGGCCCATCACCGGTCGAATGACCTGGACCCGAATCTGCTTGAGGCGCTGGCGCTGCTGACCGAGCACGATTGACGGTTAGCCGGGTCGGCACCGGCAGGAAACTTGGCGGACAGGGGGCTTCCCTTGTCCGCCATGTTGTTACCGCCGTTGGATCTTGCCGCGTGCCTCAGGAGCGTCGATCGGCAGGCAGCCCGAGAAAGTTCTGGATGATGAAGAAGTGATCCTCGAACAGGCTTTCCGGCTCGAGTTCCGCCAGGGGTACCCAGCGCGCATGGTCGCCACCCTTGACGGGTTTCAGCCTCGGCAGGTTCTGATCCGGTCGCAGGGCAAAGTAGAAGGCTTCGGCCAGGGTTCGCCCACGCCAGCTTCGGTGCGGCTCGTCGAATAGCCGTTGACCGCGTAGTGATCCCTTGAGCACCGGCTCCGGCACCTTCAGCCGAATGCGCTCGCGCAGCTCGCGCAGACAGGCGTCCATCAGTCGTTCCTGGGCGCTGATAAAGCCCCCGGGCAGGGCATAGAGTCCCTTGCCGGGCGCCGAGGTGCGCCGCACCAGCAGCACATGGCCCGACTGCACCACAACCGCACAGACGGTGACGAAGATCGGCGGGTAGGGCGCCTGGGCCCAGGCCGAGCGGTACTGATCGAGCAGTTGCTGTTCTTCCCCGAGCTGGCGGTAGGGCTTGCCGCTCATGAAGCGGCGGATATGTTCCACCACGCCCGGTGGAAGATCGTGGCTTGCGTTGGTGGAGAGATACTCTACCGCCGAGCCCTCGGAGCGAAATAGCCGTTCTCGAATCTGGCTGGCGGAGATCGCTTCGACCAGCGGTACGCTCACCGACTCCCACTGGGGGAAGAGTGACAGGTAGTAGCTCGACTGACCGCGGCTGGCGCCGATCAGCCCGATACGTGGTAACCGTGCGCTCTCGGGGTGGGCCAGATCGCGCACCTTGCGCTGGACGTCGTGCACCCAGACATCATCGTTGTAGAGCGCATCCAGCAGCGGCACGATTTCGAGGCGAGCGTTGTCGTCTTCGTCGAAGGCGCTGCGCAGCATCTGGCGGCGTTCGTCGAAACGCCAGGGGTTGCGCAGTGAGCGCGCCTGCCACGCGGAGCCTACCAGCACGATGACCTGTCTGGCCTGCTTGAGGGCCGCCCGAATCACCGCCAGATGGCCGAGGTGCGGGGGCTGAAAGCGTCCGATGAACACCAGGCAGTCGAACTCGGTCTGCGGCGGAGAGGTGGCCAGATCGGTGGGCATGGAGGGCTCCTGGAAAACGTCGCCGCCATTATGGTGGCGACGACTGGAAGGCGCAAACAGACCGGTGCAAACAGACAGGCTCCCGAGCTGGATAAATGAGGCTAGATGAAGGAGGCTCGATCACCCCGTCACGACGATCCGGTCGTGATGAACTGGCAGCATCAGGGCGTCGCGTTGGCGCATGTTCCTGCGTATACCGTCGGTGTTAGGTATGCTGAGGGCAACGATAATGACGAGGGAACGCCATGATCATTCAGTTTTTCGCCTTCTGGTGGGGAGTGCTGCGTCGCTCGGTGGCGTTGTGGCTGGAGCGCAACGCCTTCAGCTACGCCGGCTCGCTGGCGTTCTATACCCTGTTTTCGCTGGCGCCGACGGTAATCATCGCGGTGACGGTGATCGGTGTGGTGCTGGGCGAGGAGGCGGCACAGGGGCAAATCTTCGCCCAGTTGCAGGGCACCATGGGCCCCGAAGCGGCCACCGCCATCGAGCATGCCGTCGCCCAGTCGCGGATCCAGGAGTCCGGGCTGTTGCCGACGCTGCTGGGTTTTGCCGCCCTGGCGGTTGGTGCCACTACGGTGTTCGGCCAGATGCAGTTTTCGCTGAACACCATCTGGGGCGTCGCGGCACGCCCCAGCAGCAACAGCCTGTGGATCTTCGTCAAGAATCGCATGCTGTCACTGACGATCGTGCTGGCGATCGGCTTTATCCTGCTGGTGTCAGTGGGGCTCGGGGTGTTCGTCAGGGCGGCGCTGAAAGCCGCCGATGATGTGCTGCCCTACGTCAGCCTGCTGACACGAGGGGTGGAGCTGCTGGTGTCGATCGGCGTGATCGCCGCGCTCTTTGCCACCATCTTCAAGGTGTTGCCCGACGTGGTGCTGCGCTGGCGCGACGTCATCGTCGGTGCGGTTGTCACGGCCTTGCTGTTCTCGATAGGGCGTACCGGTATCGCGCTCTATCTGGCCTACAACGCGACTGCCTCGACCTACGGTGCGGCGGGGTCGGTGGTGGTGGTGTTGCTGTGGGTCTACTACTCCTCGCTGATCCTGCTGTTTGGTGCTGCCTTTACCAAGGTCCATCTACTCGCCCGGCACAAGCCCATCATCCCGCGCAACAGCGCCGTGCTGGTCAAGCAGGAACTGCTCGATCAGCAGAGCGTGCGTGCCCAGTTGAGCGCCGAAGAAGAACGGGAATTCGAGCAGGAGGCTCGCGAGCGTCAGCATGAGGCGGAGCTGGAGGCAGGGGGAGCGGAGACTGCTGGCACGGTGGAGAGCCGTCAGGCCAACGAAGATGACGAGGTCAGCGTCGATGATACGGTTCAAGGGGCCGATGTCGCCAGAGAGGAACCAATGGACGAGCAGCAGGAGGCAGCCACGATGTCCGATGACACCCTATGCCTGGAGGCCCTGGTGGAAGGGCGAGTACAGGGCGTGAGCTATCGCTTTGCCACCAGGCAGCAAGCCGAGGCAGAGGGGCTTGCGGGGTATGCGCGCAACCTGCCGGACGGCAGTGTCGAGGTGTTGCTGTGTGGACCTCGTGACGCGGTGGAACGGGTCGCCGACTGGCTTGAATATGGGCCCGAGCAGGCCGAAGTGACCCAGGTCACCACCCGTGAGGTAACGCTGGATAAGCCGCCGAGGGATTTCACGACGGGCTAGAGCCCGGTGTAGAGCGCCCGTGGTCGTCGCCGCTGGCGCCATGACCTCAAGGATCCAGCGATAGAAGAGCCCCGGGCGGGCACGACACTGTCCCTCGACATTATCCGTCGTGCCCGCCCGGGGCTTTTTGCTGGCTTGAGTCGTTCAGGCCAGGGTGTCCGCGATCCAGTCGCTGACGGCCTTGCCGTCTACCCCCATGCAGACGTTGACCACGGGTGTCTGTGACCAGCGGTCGGCGATAAAGCCTCTGCCTTCGGGCGCGAGGATGGTCTGCCCCTCGGCCGGCCCTTCGGTAACCACACCCAGGTGGCCGCGGGTGGTCTCGAACAGGTCCGGGCGCAGTAGCCAGGCCAGGGCCACACTGTCATGGGGGCAGCAGCCGTCGATGCCGAGGGCTTCACGATAGAAGGCGCGATAGAAGTCGTAGCTGCCGGCCAGAATCTTGCCGAGCTCGCCCTGGCCTGCCTCGATGCGGGCCATGTGTTCCGGCGTCAGGATGCAGCGATGGGTCACGTCGAGCCCCACCAGGGTCAGCGGCCAGTCGGCGGTCAGTACGCGCTGCGCGGCGTGGGCATCGTTGAAGATGTTGGCTTCTGCCACCGGGGTGACGTTGCCGCCTTCGCGAATGGAGCCGCCCATGATGACCACCTGCTTGACCAGGCGGGTGATCTCGGGGTCCAGCTGCAGCGCTGCGGCAAGGTTGCCCAGCGGGCCGACCGCCACCAGGCTGACCTCGCCCGGACGCTGGCGCACGGTGTCGACGATAAACTGGGCGGCGCTGCGAGCATCGGCCTGTCCCTTGACCTCGGGCAGGGTGATATTGCCCAGGCCGTTGTCGCCATGGATATGCTTGGGTGCCGGATGACGAGGTTTGACCATGGGGCAGGCCGAGCCCTGGGCCACTGGCACTGGCTGGCCCGCGATCTCGCCGAGCAGCAGGGCATTGTGGGTCGCCGTCTCGATGTCGACGTTGCCGAAGGTGGTGGTCATGCCGAGCAGCTCAATGTCGGGATGGCGCAGGGCGATGGCGATGGCCTGGGCGTCGTCGACGCCCGGGTCGGTATCGAAGATGATCGGGGTGCTCACGGAAGCTCCTGTGATTGGCCTGAAGGTCTCAACGGATGGCGTGCTGGCCGCTCGCCAGCGCTGTGTCGACCTCGTCGCGGGTCGGAATGCTGGCAGCCGCGCCCTGGCGCTGAACGCCGAGGGCGGCGGCGGTGGAGGCCAGCGCCAGGCAATCCGCCACGGTCTTTTGTTCCTGCATCGCGGCCAGGTAGTAGCCGATGAAGGTGTCCCCGGCGGCGGTGGTGTCAACCGCCTCGACCCGACTCGCCGCCTGGAACTGGCGTTGTCCGCCGTGCTGATGCCAGGCGCCTTCGCCTCCGAGCGTCAGCACCAGTCGGGTGCTGGGCAGGCGCTCGGAAAGGGCGGTGAGCAAGGCGTCGGCATCGGTATCCTCTGCAACACCGGCCAGCCAGGTGGCCTCGCCCCGATTGACGAAAAGGAGATCGCACCGGTCGAGTGGCAGGTCTAGCACGGCGTCGCTCATCGGCGCCGGGTTGAAGGCGATGTTCAGTCCCTTTTCATGTCCGAGCCGGATGGCGTCGGCCAGGGCGCTGCATTCATTCTGCAGCAGCAGCCAGTCGCCGGCCTGAGTGCCCTCCATCAGCCTGGAAAGGTCGTCGGCCGCGTGGTGGTGGTTGGCTCCGGGGAACAGCAGGATGGCGTTCTCTGCGCCGTCGTCGACCTGGATGATGGCGTGGCCGGAGGGGGCGGCCACCTCGGCAATACCATTGACGTCGACCCCGGCATCGGCAAGCTGCTGGCGGGCCCAGCCATCCTGGGCATTCAGGCTTCCCCAGTGAGCCACCTGACCACCGGCCTTGGCCAGCGCGAGCGACTGGTTGGCTCCCTTGCCTCCAAGGCCGACTCGGTGCTCATGACTCGCCAGGGTTTCCCCCGGGCGAACGAGATGGGGAACGCGATAGACATGGTCGAGATTGATCGACCCGTAGTTGTACAGCATGGGGTGTCCGATGAGGGGGTGGGCTCAGCGCGAAGTATCGGAGTGATGCCGGGCCGACGCAAGGGTGGAACCGCCATCGACAACACGGCTGTTACCTTGTTTCCAACAATTATACCGTTATTTTGGTTTAGCAAGACCCGAACGTGCCAGTTACATCGATATGTTAGTCATGGGCGATGAGGACAGGCCGTTGGGAAGCGTCGCGTTCGCTAAACTCGCCCGAACATGCCGATCAGGGGCGCAATAACGTTGCATCAGCGTGGCGATAACGTTGCATAAGCGCGGCATCAGCGGGGCGAAAGCCTGGAGAGAGCTCACCAAGGGGCAGGCAAGGGGCAGGTTGGCAAGAATGGCCTGGTGTCAGGCGGGCACGGTCTGCTGTGCCCGCCATGGACGGCGTCAGTTCTCTTGCGCAGCGTTCCGCAGGTTATCGACGGTCAGCTTGACGATGTTCTGTCGCGCTTCAGGGGTGATCCAGGCGCTGTGCGGGGTGACCAGCAGGTTCAGGCGCGGCGACTCGTTGACTGCGTCGATCAGGGCGTGGCCATCACGAGGCGGCTCCGCGGGAAGGACATCGACGGCAAGGCCTCCCAATTGCCCTTCGCGCAGGGCGGCCAGAGCGGCTTCTTCATCGATCACACCACCCCTGGCGCAATTCACCAGCAGGGCGCCTTTCTTGATGGTCTTGAGGTTGTCGGCGTTGAGCAGATGACGACTGTGTTCGGTCAATGGGCAATGCAGGCTGACCACGTCGGCCTCGGGCAGCAGCTCGGCCAGTGCCGGGCGCCGGTCATTGGCCTCGTTGCCTGGACGCGCGCTGAAGCTCACCCGCATGCCGAATGCCTCGGCCAGGGCGGCCACCTTGGAGCCCAGTTCACCCTGTCCCACCAGCACCAGATGCTTGCCTTCGAGTTGCAGGGTCGGGTGGTCCATCAGACAGAAGAACGGGCTCTTTCCCCAACGGCCTTCGGCCACGTCGCGCTGGTACTGGGGCAGGCGAGTGGCCAGAGCGAGGATCAGCATCAGGGTATGCTGGGCGACACTGGCGGTTCCGTAGGCGTTGACGTTGTCGACGCGGATGCCACGCTCTTTCGCCACCTCCATGTCGATATTGTTGGTGCCGGTGGCCAGTACGCAGATATGCCGCAAGGAGGGCAGGGCGTTCAGGGTATCGGCATCCAGCACCACCTTGTTGACGATGGCGACGTCAGCGCCGGCCAGCCGTTCACGCGCCTCGGCGGGGGTGCTGGTGGGGTGAACCTCGAGGCTCTCGAGCTGCTCGCGCAGCGGTGCAAGGTCGATGTCGGAACCCAGGCTGTCGGCGTCCAGTAATACAGCTTTCATCGCTTCTCCTGTTGTGTTTGGTGGTTGTGGTGAGTCTGGTGGCGAAGATCGGTGCACAGGGCTGGGCCTTGAGGCGCTCAGCACGCTATAATGCGCCCCTTTGATTTGGGCTTGGAATTGCTGTTGGCCGGCCCTATATCGCATGTCGGGATCGGAAGCGGCGTGATCGAGGGTGTGTCAGGCAGATCAGACGCCGGCTTCCCGCCCCGCAGGAACAATGCGAACGGAGACCTAGAACCATGCCCATCTACGAATATCAGTGCAAGGCCTGTGGCCATCGGCTGGAGAAGCTACAGCGCATGAGCGCCGCTCCCTTGACCGACTGCCCGGCCTGCGAAGCTCCCGAACTGAACCGCCTGGTCTCGGCGGCTGGCTTCCGTCTTGCGGGTGGCGGCTGGTACGAGACCGACTTCAAGACCGGTGGCACCAAGAAGAATCTGGCGGGTGACAGTGGCGGAGGCGGTGCCTCCTCCGGTGGTGGCTCCGCTTCCGGTGACGGCGCCGCTGCCTGATCCAACGAATTGCCTTTACCTTCACGCAACATGACAGGAACCAACATGCGCAGCCATTATTGCGGCCAGCTCAACGAAACCCTGGTGGACCAGACGGTCAGCCTGTGCGGCTGGGTACACCGCCGCCGTGACCACGGTGGGGTGATCTTCCTCGACCTTCGCGATCGTGACGGTATCGCCCAGGTCGTGGTCGACCCCGATACCGCCGAGGCCTTCGCCAATGCCGACCGCGCCCGCAGCGAGTACGTGCTGCGCATCCAGGGCCGAGTGCGCATGCGTCCCGAGGGAACCCAGAACCCGAACATGCCGACCGGCCTGATCGAGGTGCTGGCCAAGGAAGTGGAGGTGCTCAACACCGCCGCCACGCCGCCGTTCCAGCTCGACGAGCACGGCAAGGTGGGTGAGGAAATTCGCCTCAAGCACCGCTACATCGACCTTCGTCGCCCGGAGATGATCGAGAAGCTGCGTCTGCGCTCTCGTATCTCCCATAGCGTGCGGGCCTTCCTCGAAGGCGAGGGCTTCCTCGATATCGAGACGCCGGTGCTGACCCGGGCGACCCCGGAAGGTGCACGTGACTATCTGGTGCCGAGCCGGACCCACGCCGGCAGCTTCTTTGCGCTGCCGCAGTCGCCTCAGCTGTTCAAGCAGCTGCTGATGGTGGCGGGCTTCGATCGCTACTACCAGATCGCCAAGTGCTTCCGTGACGAGGACCTGCGTGCCGATCGTCAGCCGGAATTTACCCAGATCGACCTCGAGGCCTCCTTCGTCGAAGAGGCCGACATCATGCGCATCACCGAGTCCATGGTGCAGGGCCTGTTCAAGGACGTGCTCGACGTGGATCTGGGCGAGTTCCCGCGCATGACCTGGCATGAGGCGATGCACCGTTTCGGCTCCGACAAGCCGGACCTGCGCATCCCGCTGGAGCTGACCGACGTCGATGACCTGATGAAGGAGGTGGACTTCAAGGTCTTCTCCGGTCCGGCCAACGCTGATGACGGCCGTGTCGCCGCGCTCAAGGTGAGCGGTGGCGCCAAGCTGTCGCGCAAGGAAATCGACGAGTACACCAAGTTCGTCGGTATCTACGGCGCGCGGGGCCTTGCCTGGATCAAGGTCAACGAGCGTGCCAAGGGCATCGAGGGCCTGCAGTCGCCGATCGTCAAGTTCATGGAAGGCGTGATCGAGACCCTGCTGGATCGTGTGGGTGCCGAAGACGGTGACATCATCTTCTTTGGTGCCGACAAGGCGCGCATCGTCAACGAGGCGCTGGGGGCTCTGCGGGTCAAGCTGGGTGAGGATCTCGATCTCTACACCCAGCCCTGGGCGCCGCTGTGGGTCGTCGACTTCCCGATGTTCGAGGCCGACGACAACGGTCGTCTGAGCCCGCTGCATCACCCCTTCACCTCGCCGGCGTGCAGCCCCGAGGAGCTCAAGGCCAACCCGGCCGAGGCCCTGTCGCGTGCCTATGACATGGTGCTCAACGGGACGGAGCTGGGTGGCGGCTCGATCCGTATCCACGATCAGGCCATGCAGAGCGTGGTATTCGAGATCCTGGGTATCGGCGAAGAAGAAGCCCGCGAGAAGTTCGGCTTCCTGCTGGACGCGCTGCACTACGGTGCGCCGCCCCACGGTGGTCTGGCCTTCGGTCTCGATCGCCTGGTCATGCTGATGACCGGCGCTCGTACCATCCGTGAGGTCATCGCCTTCCCCAAGACCCAGAGTGCAGCCTGTCTGATGACCGACGCCCCTGGCGAGGTCAGCAACGACCAGCTCAAGGATCTGAGTATCCGCCTGCGTCAGAAGGCCAAGCCCGAAGCCGGCGAATAACGCTAGGCTATCGCGCTGTACCGACAAACCCCCGCCCATCGGCGGGGGTTTTTCGTTGATGGGAAATCAGCCCAGCAGCCTGGACAGTGGTGACGGCAAGGAAGACGCCGCGCGACGGGCCAGCGACGGAAGGGTGGTGAGAGGCGATAGAGGCGTGAGCGGTGAGCCACCATGAGGCTCGGTCAGGTGCTGTCCGATCATTCTACGCGCCGGTGCCAGTCGGTCACCCAGGCGCAGCCCCAGGTGACGGACCATTCGTGCCGGCACTCCGTCATCGGTATAGAGGCCGACGATGGCCTGGGTGGCTTGATACAGCGGCCAGGTGGCCAGCCGATGCTCGCGCTCGTAGCGCTTCAGCAGTTGCGGGTCGGCGATGTCCTGTCCGAGTTGGTGGGCGCGGATCAGCCGGCGGGCCAGGCGGTGCTGACTCTGGGCGCCAAAGTTGAAGCCGTGTGCCGTCACCGGATGCATGCCCACCGCGGCGTCACCGACCAGGGCAAAGCGTTCGGCCACGAAGCGCTCTGCGTAGGCGCTTACCAGGGGATAGACGTGGGTCTCTCCCTCCAGGGTCATGGCGCCGAGCCTGCGTCCGTAGCGATGGGTCAACGCCTGCGACAGTGCCTCGGGCGGCAGCGCGGTAAGCTCCGACATCTGCTGGCTGGGCAGGGTCACCACCGCCGACGACAGGTGTTCGTGCAATGGCAACAACGCCAGGGTCTGGCCGTGGTCGAACCACTCCCAGGCAGACTGGTCATGGGCGCGTTGGTGGCGAACCCGACACACCAGCATGCTGCGGCCGTTATCGCGCATGCGCGCAGCGATGCCCATCTGACGGCGGGATTCGGAGAAGCGACTGTCCGCGGCCACCGCCAGACGTGCCGACAGTCGAGTACCGTCTTCCAGTGCCAGACGCGCCGCACCGGGGTCGCTGGTGATGCTTTCCAGCGCCGAGAAGTGCCAGTCGATGCCGTCCATACGTTCGGCTTCCTCGAAGGCGGCGCGGCGTATCAGATGGTTCGGCACCATGAAGCCCAGTGGTCGATCGTTGCCGGAGTCGAAGTCCATGGCAAAGGACGACTGTCCGTTGAACACCTTGGCATGCGTCAGCGGTGCCACCTCGTGCTGGGGGATCCGCTGCCACACACCAATGTCGGCAAGCAGGTCGCAGGATGCCTGGGTCATGGCGATCTCGCGCCCATCGGGCCTGGGTTCGGCCAGTCGAGGGCGATCGATTCGATCGATCAGTGCCACACTCAAGCCGGCACCGGCCAGTGCTCGCGCCAGGCATAGGCCCACTGGCCCTGCACCAATGATGGCCACATCCTTCATTCGTCACTCCTGAGCTGGATTCGCTGGTGAGCTGCACGCGCGGTAGAATGCGCGATAAATCAAGCGCCCGACGCTAGCACAACGGGTGATCAGGTGGCGGGCTATGTGGCGCGCCTTTGATCCAGCGCCGGGTTCAGGTGCTTTTGGCAGGCTCCTTCAGGGCCTTGTCTTCCAATATCGCCCGGCGACGTGCGAAGCGTCGGCTTCCAGCAACCAACGGGATGCACCATGGCAGGACATAGCAAGTGGTCGAACATCAAGCATCGCAAGGCCGCCCAGGATGCCAAGCGCGGCAAGATATTCTCCAAGCTGATCCGCGAGCTGGGCGTGGCCGCTCGTCAGGGCGGGCCCGAACCCGCTGACAATCCGCGTCTGCGGGCCGCCATCGACAAGGCCCTGTCCAACAATATGACCAAGGACACGATCCAGCGGGCGGTGGATCGCGGGGCAGGGCAGAATGATGGCGATGACATGGAGGAGATCACCTACGAGGGCTATGGTCCGGAAGGCGTCGCCATCCTGGTGCAGTGCATGAGCGACAACCGCAATCGAACTGTCTCAGATGTGCGACACGCGTTTTCCAAGCATGGCGGCAACCTGGGCACCAGCGGATCGGTCGCCTTCATGTTCCATCACCAGGGGCGACTGACTCTGGCACCGGGGACCTCCGAGGAGGCAGCCATGGCGGCCACCCTGGACGCGGAGCCCGAGGATATCCTGACCGACGAAGACGGCAGCCTGGAGGTGGTGACATCACCGGAGCGCTTTGGTGCCGTCAAGGATGCCCTGCTGGCCGCGGAGCTTGAGCCCGTCTACAGCGACGTCGGACTCTTCGCCGATACCACCACGCCCATCGAGGATGCCGATCTCGCGCGCCGTGTGCTCGCCCTGATCGATCACCTCGAAGACCTCGATGACGTGCAAAATGTTTTCACCAATGCGGACTTCAATGATGCCATTCTTGCCGAACTGGAGCGCTGACCTGCCGGGGAACCCGGCATGATCGTGCTGGGGATCGATCCTGGCTCGCGTATCACCGGCTACGGGGTACTCGACGCCAGCGAGCGGCAGCCGCGCTACATCGCCAGTGGCTGCATTCGGCTCAAGGATGAGTCCCTGGCCCAGCGCCTGGCGCAGGTCTATGCCGGGATCAGCGAGTTGATCGGGATCCACCGTCCCGCGGCCTTCGCCATCGAGCAGGTGTTCATGTCGAAAAATGCCGACTCTGCGCTGAAACTGGGCCAGGCGCGGGGCGCCGCCATCGTCTGCGCCGCCAATCACGGCCTTGACGTGCACGAGTATGGGCCGCGCCAGATCAAGCAGGCGGTCACCGGCAGCGGTGGTGCCGACAAGACCCAGGTGCAGCACATGATCACGGCGACGCTGGGTCTGTCCGGTACGCCCCAGGCGGACGCCGCCGATGCTCTGGGAATCGCCCTGACGCACTGCTACGCGTCACGTGGCTTGATCACCCAGGGCTCCTTCGGTGGGCGGCCCAGCGGCTCCAGAGGTGGCGGCAAGGGGACGTCCTGGCGCCAGTATCGTCCCTAGGCGCTGTCCGAAAAGTCGACGAGCGAAGGTTAGACAAGGCAAAAATCGGTGAGAAAGCGCAGTTTACGGGGTGTAAATGAGCATTTTGACCGGGCTGGCGCACCAGCCGATTTTTAACGCCGTATTACCGAGCGCAGGCACTTTTCAGACAAGCCCTAGGTTTTTTTACGCCGATGCGCCGGGTTGTTGTTGCTGCATCGGCTGACGTTCAGGCTGTCGCAAAGTGGCGACGGAAGCATTATCGAACAGCGTTTGTTTGTGCTGGCGGGGCCCAGGCTGCCACCGTATAGTGGGATGCAAGGTACGCTTGCAGGGTAGCCGCTCCCGCGATTCGTGACCGCCGTCTCAGGTACACTGGCGATCACTTTTACCGCCGAGATCAAGGAAGTATTCGCGCCATGATTGGACGCATCACGGGCACACTGCTCGAAACCCAACCACCCTGGCTGGTGGTCGACGTCAATGGCGTCGGCTACGAGATGGAAGCCTCCATGACCACCCTGGTCGCCCTGCCGGGCGCCGGGGAGCGAGTGTCGCTGTACACCCATCTGACCGTGCGCGACGATGCCCATCTGCTGTATGCCTTTGCCCGAGAGCAGGAGCGCGCGCTATTTCGCGCACTGATCAAGGTCAACGGTATCGGCCCCAAGCTGGCCCTGGCGATTCTCTCCGGCATGGACGAGGACGCCTTCATCCGCTGCGTGATGGAAGACGACGTCAAGGCGCTGACACGTCTGCCTGGCGTCGGCAAGAAGACAGCCGAACGTCTGGTGATCGAGATGCGCGATCGCTTTCCCCACTGGCAGCATCCCGACAGCCTACCGCTCGAAGGGAACGCTCAGCCGTCCACACCGGTATCCGGCAAGACGGCATTGGCTGACGCCGAGGCGGCGCTGGTCAGTCTGGGCTACAAGCCCACCGAGGCAAGCCGCATGTTGTCCGGTCTCGAGGATGAGGGCAGCACCGAAGCCATGATCAAGGCGGCGTTGGCGCGCCGCATGGCGGGTTGACCATGATCGATACCGACCGACTGATCGCTGCCGATCCGCAGGAAGGAGAAGGGCGGGTGGACCACGCCATCCGCCCCAGGCGCCTGGCCGACTATATCGGCCAGCCCCGGGTCAGGGAACAGCTCGAGATCTTCATCCATGCCGCCCGGGCCCGGGACGAGAGTCTCGACCACACCCTGGTATTCGGCCCGCCTGGACTCGGCAAGACCACCCTGGCCAATATCATCGCCACCGAGATGGGCGTGGGCCTGACCTCGACCTCCGGGCCGGTGCTCGAGCGTGCCGGCGACCTGGCCGCCATGCTGACCAATCTCAAGGCCGGTGACGTCCTGTTCATCGACGAGATCCATCGACTCTCGCCGGTGGTGGAAGAGATCCTCTATCCCGCCATGGAAGACTTCCAACTGGATATCGTCATCGGTGAGGGCCCTGCGGCCCGCTCGATCAAGCTCGATCTGCCCCCCTTCACCCTGGTCGGGGCGACCACCCGAGCCGGCCGTCTGACGTCACCGCTGCGCGACCGTTTCGGTATCGTGCAGCGCCTCGAGTTCTATGCCATCGACGAGCTGACCGAGATCGTGGCACGCTCGGCGCGCCTGCTCGAGGTACACACCGACACGGATGGCGCCCGTGAGGTGGCCAGGCGCTCCCGTGGCACGCCACGTATCGCCAACCGGCTGCTGCGGCGGGTTCGCGACTTCGCCGAGGTCAAGGCGGCAGGGCGCATCACCGCCGAGGTGGCCGACCAGGCGCTCAACATGCTCCACGTTGACCACCATGGCCTCGACCATATGGACCGTCGCCTGCTGCTGGCGATGCTCGAGAAGTTCGACGGTGGCCCGGTGGGGGTGGATTCGCTGTCGGCGGCCATCGGCGAGGAGCGCGACACCATCGAGGACGTGATCGAACCCTACCTGATTCAGCAAGGTCTGATGATGCGCACCGCACGAGGCCGGGTGGTGACGCGCCAGGCCTGGACCCATTTCGGCATGGCCCCTGACGACCAGGCCTTCGACGCTTCCAACGACTGACCCGAGACGAGGATTTCCGTGAACGACTCCATGTCCATTCCCCATCTGATCATGAACGCCAGCGGCGTGGTGCAATTTGTCATGCTGCTGCTGATGATCGGTTCCGTGCTTTCCTGGATCGTGGTGTTCCAGCGCAGCTTTGTGATGCGCCGTGCACGCAAGGCGCATCGCGCCTTCGAGGACCGCTTCTGGTCCGGCGTCGACCTCAACGAGCTGTATCGAGACGCCCCGGCCGAGGGCGAGACCCAGGGCGCCGAGCACATCTTTCGCGCCGGCTTTCGCGAGTTCAATCGACTGATGCCGAAGACCCGCAGCCCCCAGGCGATCCTCGACGGCGTCCAACGCAGCATGCGGGTGGCCTGGTCACGTGAAGAAGAGCGCCTGAACCTGCACCTGGTGTTCCTCGCCACGGTGGCCTCGGCCAGCCCCTATATCGGCCTGTTCGGCACCGTCTGGGGCATCATGGGCTCCTTCCAGTCGCTGTCGATGGCCCAGCAGGCGACCCTGGCCACGGTGGCACCATGGATCGCGGAGGCGCTTGTCGCGACCGCCATGGGCCTGTTTGCAGCGATCCCCGCGGTCATCTTCTATAACCGCCTGTCGGCGGAATCGTCGCGCCTGCTGGGCAAGTACGAAGACTTTGCCGAGGAGTTCCACTCCATCCTGCACCGCAACCTGCAGGGCCGGCCCGACGCCGGCGCCGCCTGATCAAGGAGACGCCGCATGCTTGGACCCTTCAATCGCCGTGGGCGCAGCAAGCCCATGGGGGAAATCAATGTGGTCCCCTTTATCGACGTCATGCTGGTGCTGCTGGTGATCTTCATGATCACCGCGCCGATGCTGACCCAGGGGGTCAAGGTCGACCTGCCTCAGGCGACCTCGGAGCCGATCGAGGACACCGAAGACACCGACCCGATCATCGTCTCGGTGGACAAGGATGGGCAGTACTTCATCAGCCTCGGTGGCGACGAGACCCAGGTCAGCCTGGACGAGTTGAGTGACCGGGTGGTCATTCTGCTCGAGCGCAATCCCGGCACGCCGGTCATGGTGCGGGGTGATCGCAACGTCTCCTACGGCCAGGTGGTGACCTTGATGAGCACGCTGCAGGTCGCCGGCGTCGCCAACGTCGGGTTGATCTCCGAACCCCCGCCCCAGGACGGTTAGGAGCGCTCATGGCGAAACCACAGCGGCGAAAGACACTTAAGCGTTCCGCCGGGCGAGTTGGCTATGGTCTGCCGACGGTGCTGGCCGTTGCCCTGCACCTGGGTATCCTGGTCATCAGTGTGATCAAGTGGCCGAGCAGTGAACCCGAGGCGCCCAACAACGCCATCGTGCAGGCTACCCTGATCAGCACCGAGACACGTACCGATCAGGCCCAGCAGGCGGCCGAGGCACGCACCCGCGCGGCCGAACGTCAGGCTCAGGAAGAAGCCGAGCGCCAGGCCCAGGAGGAGGCCGAACGTCAGGCCCACGAGGCCGCAGAGCAGCAGGCCGCCGAAGAGGCCGAGCGTCAGGCGGCAGAACAACAGGCTCAGCAGGAAGCCGAGCAGCAGGCAAGGGAAGAAGCTGCCGAGCAGGCCCAGGCGGAAGCCGAAAGGCGGGCCGCCGAGGCCGAAGCCGCCGCCCAGCGCAAGGCCGAAGAGGAAGCTGAGCGTGAAGCCGCTCGCCAGCAGGCCGAGCAGGAGCGCCAGGCCGAAGCCGAGCGACGTCGTCAGGAAGAGGCGGCGCGACAGCAGGAGGCCGAACGCCAGGCCCGCGAGGCAGCCGAGCAGAAAGCAAGAGAGGAAGCCGAGCAGCAGGCAAGAGAGGAGGCTGAGCGCAAGGCACAGGAAGAAGCCGAACGTCAGGCCCGCGAGGCAGCCGAGCAGCAGGCAAGAGAGGAAGCCGAGCGCAAGGCACAGGAAGAGGCCGAACGTCAGGCCCGCGAGGCAGCCGAGCAGAAGGCAAGAGAGGAAGCCGAGCGTCAGGCCCGCGAGGAAGCCGAGCGCAAGGCACAGGAAGAAGCCGAACGCCAGGCCCGCGAGGCCGCCGAACAGAAGGCCAGAGAAGAGGCCGAGCGGCAGCTTCAGCGGATCATCGAGGGCGATTCCAGTGCCGTCTCCAACGCCGAACAGGGGAACGAGGCCGCCAATGGCTTTATCCAGCTGGTGCGGCGTGCGGTGGAGCAGGCCTGGGTCATCCCGCCCAATGTGGGCGACGGCACCACCGCCGAGGTACAGGTCAGGTTGGGGCCCTCGGGTGAAGTATTTGCTGCAACGGTCACACGTTCGAGCGGAAACGCCGCCTTCGACAACTCCGCCATCCAGGCGGTGGAGTCTGCTGCTCCGTTCACCGAACTGCGAGACCTTCCCAGCGGCGTGCAACGCGACTATCGTCAATTCAATCTGCGATTCAGACCGGGAGACATTCGCTGATGAGAGCCTTGAATGCGAGTTGGTGGACCAGGAGGGTCAGCATGACCGTCGCTCACACAAGCCTTGCCAAGCGTCTGCTTGCTGTTGTGGCAGGCATGCTGGTATGGCTGGCCGGGCCAGCGGCCCAGGCCGATCTGACCATCGATATCACCCGCGGCAACGAAAGGGCCACACCGATCGCGGTGGTGCCCTTTGCCGACCAGGCGGGTGGGCTACCGGAGGATATCGCCCAGGTCGTCTCCGATGACCTGGAGCGCAGCGGCTACTTCGAACCGTTGCCGCGCTCAGAGATGTTCAACCAGCCCTCGACCAGCGAGGAGGTCACCTACGGTGACTGGCGCAGTCTCGACTCGCGCTACCTGGTGGTCGGCAGCACCAGTCAGGAGGGTGGCCAGGTCAAGGTGCGCTTCGAGCTTCTCGACGTCAGTGGCGAGAGCCGGTTGCTGGGCGAGACAGTCACGGCATCGAGTTCCGATCTGCGCGGCGCGGCGCACTATATCAGTGACCAGATCTTCGAGGAGATCACCGGGATTCGTGGCGCATTCTCGACCCGCATCGCCTATGTCACCTCGCAGGGGGTGGGCGACAACACCCAGTACGGGCTCTATGTGGCCGACGCCGATGGGCGCAACAGCCAGCAGGTCCTGACGTCCGATGAACCGATCATGTCACCGGCCTGGTCGCCGGATGGCGGCAAGCTGGCCTATGTGTCCTTCGAGACCGAACGGCCGGCCATCTACGTGCAGAATCTTGCCACCGGTCAGCGCGTCAAGCTGACCGACTTCGAGGGGCTCAACAGCGCACCGAGCTGGTCGCCGGATGGCCGTCGCCTGGCGATGGCGCTGTCCCGGGATGGCCAGCCCGAGATCTACGTGATGGATATCGGCTCGCGCAACGTTCAGCGTGTCACCAACTCCTCGAGCATCGAGACCGAGCCGGCCTGGGCGCCGGACGGCCGCTCCCTGATCTTCACCTCGGACCGCTCGGGCGGCCCCCAGATCTATCGCCAGAGCGTGTCTGGTGGTGAGGCCGAGCGTCTGACCTACACCGGCAACTACAATGCTCGTGGTCGCCTGTCGCCGGATGGCGAAACATTGTTCTTGATCCACCGCGGCAACAATGGCTATCAGGTGGCCAAGCAGGACCTCGAGAGCGGGCGTCTGGTGGAAATCAGTGATGCCCAGCAGGCCGAATCTCCCAGTATCGCGCCCAATGGCACCATGGTAATCTTCGCCACCCAGCAGGGTAGCACCGGGGTGCTGGGAGCGGTCACCGCCGATGGACGTGCGCAGTTCCGTCTGCCCGCCGCCCAGGGCGATGTCCGTGAGCCGGCCTGGTCCCCGTTTCTGAACTGATTCGACGGCCATATGCCGATGAATCGACTTTGATGCATCACGCAAGGAGAGTGACATGATGTTTCTCAAGCCCTACGCCCGTTCGCTGGCCATCGCCGCTTCCCTGGCCGTTCTGGCTGGCTGCTCCAGCACCGGCGGCACCCAGGACGGCAGCGCCGCAGGCACCGGTACCGGCGGTACCATGGGTGGCACCGGCGTCGGTACCGGCACCGCCGGCAGCGGCCAGGTCAGCGGCTCCGGCTATGGCACCGACGGTGCCGGCCAGATGGCCGACGGCCGCATCCCGGAAGTGCGCACCATCTACTTCAACTACGACAGCGACGCTATCCGTCCCGAGTTTGAATCGGTGGTCAACGCCCACGCCCAGTACCTGAGCAGCAACCCCAACGCCTCCGTCGTGCTGCAGGGCCACACCGACGAGCGCGGTACCCGCGAGTACAACCTCGCGCTTGGCGAGCGCCGTGCCGGGTCCGTCGAGCGCTACCTGCGCCTGCAGGGCGTCAATCCCTCGCAGATGGAAGTGGTGAGCTACGGCGAAGAGCGCCCCGCAGCTCGCGGCAGCAACGAGGATGCCTTTGCACAGAACCGCCGTGTGGTCTTTGCTTACTGAAAGCCACTGACGTCGGACGTGGGAGAAGTCAATGAGACACAGTCTTAAGGGACTGTGCGGCGCGGGAGCCCTGGTGCTCCCGTTGTCCGTCATGGTACCCGCCATCCTGTCACCTGCACTGGCTCAGCAGCCGGTCGTCAGAGACCTCAGCGGTGGCAACAGCTTTTACGATCAGACGGCCACCCAGGCCCAGGCCAGCGGCAATCTCGCACTGTTCAACCAGGTCGAGCAGCACCAGCGCGAGCTGCGAGAATTGCGCGGGCAGATCGAAGAACTGCGCTACCAGCTGGATCAGCTCAAGCAACAGAGTCGCCAGCAGTACATGGACCTCGATCAGCGCATGTCCGAGTTGCCGCGCCAGGCAGCGCCGCCAAGCGCCCCGAGTGAGCCCACGGAGCCGCCGAGCGAATCCGCAGACAGCAGCGGCAGCGGCAGCGGCAGCGGCAGCGGAGCATCCTCATCGTCCTCTGGCCAGGCCAGCGATGATGCCAGGGAGGCCTATCAGTCGGCGTTCTCCAAGGTTCAGTCGCGAGACTTCGATCAGGCGATCAGCGACTTCGATACCTTCGTCGATCGTTATCCCGACTCCAGCCTGACCGCCAACGCCTACTACTGGCTCGGTGAATTGCATTCGGCGCAGTCGTCCTTTGGCGATGCCGCCGTTGCCTTCGAGACCGTACTGGACCGTTTTCCCGACAGCAGCAAGGTTCCCGACGCCATGTACAAGCTGGGACTGCTGAAAGCGCGGCAGGGAGATACCGAAGGCGGCCACGCACTTCTGGAATCCGTCCAGCAGGACTATCCTGACAGCAATGCGGCGTCTCTTGCCGATGACTATTTGCGTCAGGCCGGGGCCTGATCAAGGAAGCGCCATGACCGAGTGCAAGATTGATTACCAGGCACCTCAAGACCTGCTAAAGGATCGCATTCTGCTGGTGACCGGTGCCGGAGACGGCATCGGGCGCACCGCGGCGATCGAATACGCACGTCGCGGGGCCACCGTGATTCTGCTGGGCCGCACCACCGCCAAGCTCGAGAAGGTGTACGACGAGATCGAGGCCGCCGGAGGCCCGCAACCGGCGATCTTCCCGTTGAACTTCGAAGGGGCGACGCTCAAGGATTACCACGATATGGCCGAGGCGCTGGACAAGGAGTTCGGCCGGCTCGACGGTATCCTGCACAACGCCGGGCAGCTAGGCCGGATCACTCCGTTCGAGCAGTACAATCCGGAACTGTGGGATCAGGTCATGCAGGTCAACATCAACGGGCCCATCTGGATGACCCAGGCGCTGTTGCCACTGCTGACCAAGTCTGCCGACGCCTCGGTGATCTTTACCTCGTCGAGCGTTGGCCGCAAGGGGCGGGCCTACTGGGGCGCCTATTCGGTCTCCAAGTTCGCCACCGAAGGCTTTGCCCAGGTACTGGCCGAGGAGATCGATCATCTGGGGACCCTGAGGATCAACACCCTCAACCCCGGGGCGACCCGCACCGCCATGCGCAAGAGCGCCTACCCGGGCGAGGACCCCATGAGCCTGCGGACCGCAGAGGACATTATGCCGACCTATCTGTGGCTGATGGGCCCTGACAGCAAGGGCCGCAACGGGGAAGCCTTCGACGCCCAGCCGCCGAGAAGCTGACGTCACAGGCAAGCGAAGCGAGCAACGAGCGTTGCAAAAGGAACGGCGAGCCAATAGGCCCGCCGTTCCTTGCGTCAAACCGCCGAAACTGCCGATCCCGACCCCAGCGCCAGCGAAGCGACGCTCATGGTCGCTCAGCTCGCGCCTCGTGTCGTCGTGCAGCGCCGCCCTGGCCTCGTCGACCTCTGGCTTCCAGCAACGTCTCAGTGGCCTCTCAATGGCCTCTCAACGCCTCTCGGAGTCCTCTCATTGGACTCTCAGGGCCGTTTCAGCGCCTCGAGAACCGCCTCCGCGGTATCGAACCAGCGGTCGGCCGGCCAGTCCCGGTAATCTTCTTCCTCGGCAATGTAGCCATAGCCCACGGCGATAGCCGGCATGCCCGCGGCTTTTGCCGCCTGCATGTCGCGCACGTGGTCGCCTAGATACCAGCACGCCTCGGGCGCGACGTCGAGGCGCCTGGCCGCCTCCAGCAGTGGTTCTGGATGTGGCTTCTTCACCGGCAGGTCGTCTGCGCAGAGCATGACGCCCGGCGCGAGTCCCAGCGCCTCGACCAGGGGCTCGGCATACAGACGTGGTTTGTTGGTGACGATCCCCCAGGGCCGGTCGAGGCCATCCCAGTGGAGCAGCAGACGGTCGAGCGGCGGGAACACCTGGCTGTGTTCGGCCACCGCTTCGGCGTAGAGGTCGAGCAGCTGCTGACGCGCCGCAGCGTGGTCGGGATGCTCGCTTTCGAGCCCCAGCGCCAGGGTGACCAGGGCGCTGCCACCATTGGACACCTGGGCGCGAATGGCAGGGTAGGGCAGCTCGTCCAGACCATGCAGCCGGCGCAATCGATTGGTGGCCTGGGCCAGGTCAGGAGCGGTATCCACCAGGGTGCCGTCAAGGTCGAACAGCAGGGCGCGAGGTAGCGAATCGTTCACGCGGTCTCCTTGCGACAGATCATCAGGTAGTTGACCGAGACATCGTTGGCGGACAGCGAGAAGCGACGAGTGATCGGGTGGTAGACCAGACCGCTTTGCTCCTCGATCTCGAGTCCTGCATCGCGGCACCAGCGGGCCAGTTCGGCTGGTCGGATGAAACGGGCGTAGTCATGGGTACCACGAGGTACCATGCCGAGCACGTATTCCGCGCCGAGAATAGCCAGGGCGTAGGACTTGGGATTTCGATTGATGGTCGACAGCGCGAGCTGTCCGCCGGGCTTGAGCAGGCGAGCGCAGGCACGCACGATGGCTTCGGGATCGGGCACGTGCTCGAGCATTTCCAGGCAGGTCACCACTTCGAAGCGCTCCGGCGCTTCCTCGGCCATGTCTTCGACGCTGATGTAGCGGTATTCGAGAGCGACCCCCTGCTCATCGGCGTGTTGACGCGCAACCGCGAGCGACGCCTCGGCCAGATCGATACCGGTCACCCGAGCGCCGCGGCGTGCCATGGCCTCGGAGAGGATGCCTCCGCCGCAACCGACGTCCAGCACTTCGCGTCCGGCCAGTCCTACTCTGGCGTCGATGAAATCGAGCCTCAGCGGGTTGATGGCATGCAGCGGTTTAAATTCGCCTTCGGGATCCCACCAGCGTTCGGCCAGCGCGGAGAACTTGTCGATCTCGTTGTGGTCCACGTTGGCGGAAGGGGTATCGGATATGCTCATCTGTATCTCCAGGGCGTTCCATGCCGCCGATGTCAGCGGACCGAGTTCGTCTGGTACGCTATTCTACGCATTCCCTGTTCCGAGTCCCATGGCCCAGATCGCCATGGACGACAGCCGAACCCAATTTCGAGAAGAAGGAAGTCTCATGATCCGCAAGGCCGTTCTCCCCGTCGCAGGTTTTGGCACACGGTGTCTGCCGGCGTCCAAGGCCATCCCCAAGGAAATGATCACCATCGTCGATCGCCCGGTGATCCAGTACGTGGTACAGGAGGCCGTTGCGGCGGGCATTCGTGACATCGTGCTGGTGACCCACGGCACCAAGAGCGCCATCGAGAACCACTTCGACAAGCATTTTGAACTGGAGGCCGGGCTCGAGGCCAAGGGCAAGACCGAGCTGCTCGAGGAGCTGCGTGCCATCGTTCCTGCCGACGTCAACATCATCAGCGTGCGTCAGCCTGAACCTCTGGGCCTCGGCCACGCGGTGCTGTGCGCCCGTCCAGTGATCGGTGACGACGAGCCCTTTGCCGTGCTGTTGCCCGACGTACTGGTCGATGATGATGGCCTTGAGCGCAATGACCTTGCCGGCATGATCGACGCCTTCGAGCGCACCGGACGCTCCCAGCTGATGGTGGAAGAGGTTCCACGCGAGCTGGTCTACAAGTACGGCATCGTTGCGCCCAAGGGCGAGTCCCCCGAGCCCGGTGAGTCCTGTGAGCTGTCCGGCCTGGTCGAGAAACCCAAGGTCGAGGAAGCGCCCTCCAACCTGTCGGTGATCGGACGCTACATGTTGCCGGGTCGTATCTTCCCGCTGCTGGCCAAGACCCCGCCCGGCGCCGGCAACGAGATCCAGCTTACCGATGCCATCGAGGAGCTGCGCGTCGCCGAAGGCGTGGACGCCTACCGCATGCAGGGCACCACCTACGACTGCGGCCACCAGCTCGGCTACCTGGAGGCGATCCTGGCCTATGGTCGGCGCCACTCCCGCTATGGCAAGGGCTTCACCGAGCTGCTGAAACGCTACGCCGCCGAGGACTGAAGCCATGAAGGTCGTGATACATGGAAGTGAGCTTTCGGCAGCCACCGCTGCCGCCGCGCTCTCCTGGGTTGGACATGATGTCTGCTGGCAACCGCTGGATCGCCGCTGGAGCGAGCTCAAGGATAGTGACTGGCTGATCCGTGAGCCTTCGGTACTGCAACGCCTGACGGAGGCCATGGAGGCCGGGCACCTGACCCTGGAGCGGAACAGCGAGGTCGACGGCCCTGATATCGACGTGCTGTGGCTGGCCTTGTCACCGACCCAGCGCGACGATGCCAGCCGTCTGGTGGAGGAGAACGCCTCGTGTCTTGCCGACGGTGCCATCATCGTCAACAACGCGACCTTTCCGGTAGGGGACACCGAGCGGCTCGAGTCTGTGCTCGAGGGCCAGAACGTGACCTCGGTGGCGCTGCCTGACACCCTCGAGGAAGGGCGCGCCTGGGAAACCTTTACCCGCGCCCGCAGCTGGCTGCTGGGCTGCGACGATGACCACGCCGAGCGCCAGGTGCGAGAATTGATGCGTGCCTTCAATCGGCGTCACGAGGTGTTCAGGCGGATGCCTCGACGCGCCGCGGAGCTGACCAAGCTGGCCATCAATGGCATGCTGGCGACCCGTATCAGCTACATGAACGAGATGGCCGGGCTAGCCGACACCCTGGGCGTGGACGTGGAGTACGTGCGTCAGGGCATGGGGGCAGATCAGCGCATCGGCTATGAATACCTGTACCCCGGTTGTGGCTTCGGTGGCCCCAATTTCAGCCGGGATCTGGTGGGCCTGGTGGATGTCCAGTCGGCCAGCGGCCGCCACTCCGAGTTGCTCGACCAGGTGCTCGAGATCAACGAGCACAAGAAGGAGACGCTGTTCCGCAAGCTGTGGGCTCACTATCAGGGGCGTCTGGAAGGCCGTACCGTGGCCATCTGGGGGGCTGCCTTCAAGCCCGGCACCGCACGCATCGATCATGCGCCCGTGCTGACGCTGCTGCGCGCCCTGTGGGCCCAGGGTGTGCACGTCAGATTGCATGACCCCGCTGCGCTCCCTGCCGTACGTGCGGTGGTCGGTGACCACCCGCTGTTGAGCCTGCATCAGGACGACCCGCTCGACGCCTGCCATGGCGCCGATGCGCTGATGCTGGTCACCGAGTGGAAGGCCTACTGGAATCCTGACTGGATGGCGCTGAAACGACAGCTGGAGGGCGCCCTGATCCTCGATGGTCGCAATATCTATGACCCCCAGTACGTCGCCGCCCAGGGCTTTCACTATCGCGGCATCGGCCGACGTGCCGACCCGGCAACCTGATATATCGCTCAGGCCCTGACAGCCGAACCATCGGCCCGGCACCGGGTCTGGCCCGTAAAGAGCGCAGTATTCACTGCGCTCTTTACTTTGGTGTCTTGTTCTGTCTTGGCCAGACCAGGCCTGGCCCGACCTGAGCTGCTCGAGGTGTCATCGGTCAATGACAGTCGCCGAGATTCTGGGCGACAAGGTCCCAGTGAATCAGCGGCCAGAGTTGCTCCACCGGAGATTTTCCACAGCCAAGATCCATGACCAGCAGCGGCCTGCCCGATGCGGCATCAAGCCGCTGGCCACGCGCACTGATCGTCAGGCTCATGCCACGGTTGGAGTGCAGCAGCCACAGCCAGCCTGGCTGCCGGCTCCCTTGCTCCAGTTCGTCCTCGACCCGCCCGTGCATCGCCTCTCTCAATCCTGTAAAGGAACCGAACGTCTGTGTCAGTTCCTCGTTCAGTCGACCCTCCGGTGCTGTCGGGCGCGGTAACAGGCAGTGCCAGAACAGGGTAAGGTTCCAGGCTTCGACAGCGTGTTCGAGCACCTCACCATGGGCCTTTGACATTACGTCCTCGAGGGACCTCGTAGCCGTGCCTGACCCGCTCGCCCAACGATTGAGCGCTGTCAGATGACGTTGATGGTCCCCCTGGTAGCGATCCTCGACCCAGGCCTTCGAGAGGTAGGGTTCCAGTTGGTGGCTATCGAAGGGCAGCGCGGGCAATTCAAGGATCATGGGGACTCCGGGGTCGTGAACGTCATGGTGAAGCGAGGTATGGCAGGTGCCCCACAGCAAGGCGTTGATAGGGATAGCGCTAACGCGTTATCCGTCTGCCGTGCGTAAATATGGTAAAAAACCTTACACTATCAGCCAACTTTGGCCGCCAAGGCCCGTGGCACGTGATCGGCCCTGAGCCAGCGATGCCATCCGGTGCCACAGTGCCACACGCTGAACCGCAAGGAGAGTTTCATGGGGCATCCACCGGAAGTCGGCCGTCCGGGCGCTATCGTACCCGATCCAGGAGAGAGTGTATCCGCCGCTCGCTATCGCCGGCCCCCGGCGCCTAGACTTTGGCCGTTATGGCTACTGGTGCTGTTGATTATCTGTGCAGTGGGGGCCGCTGGCTGGCTGGCCTGGCAGGAACGTCAGCGGCTCGAGGGTGAGCTGACCCGCTTGAGAGGGGAGTTGTCCAACATTCATGCGCGGTTCGACGCCGAGCAGGGAGAAGGGGACCTGGTGGCGGACATCCAGCGTCGAGTGGCCGAACTCGAACAGCGGGACGATGCCCTGGCCCAGCGACTCGAGTCGACCGCCGAGAATATAAGAAACACTGTTTCCGAACAGGCACAGACAACGCTGGACCAACACAGCAACAACGCCGACACTCTGCAGGATGTCGAAGAGCGTATCGCCTCCATCGCCGATACGCTGGCGGCGACACGCACATCGCTGGGTGCCGTTGAACGAGCCGGCGACAATGCCCGAGGTGCCCTGGAGGCTCGCATGGACCGCTTCGATGATGCCCGCGAGTCCTTTGCCGGCCGGTTGGGGTCGCTGACCACCAGGGTCGATGAGGTGGTAACGCGCCTGGATACCCGACTGGGCCAGCTATTGCCGCGGTTCGACACCCTGGAGCAGCGGCTTGCCTCCCTGGACGAGGACGTTGAAGGCCTGCGCCAATCGCGCCAAGATGGTGCGGAGGAACGTCGCGCAATGGAAGCCAGGCTCGAGCAGCGCCTGGATGCGCTGGATGACAGCGCCCGGTCGCTTGGCGCCGATCTTCGCGAACTGCGTCAGTCCCAGCTCGCGTTCAGCGCCCAACTGGAGGCGCTGCGTTGATCCAGCACCCACGTCAGGAAAGCCAGTCTATTATGGAAAATCGCGTTCCCGCTCGTTCGGGTCTGGGTCCGTTCGTCCGTCGATCAGGGGCCGCCCTTTGCCTGGTCTCGGTGTCGGTGCCGGCCCTGGGCATGGATGCCGAGATCGTCGGTATCGAAGGGGATATGGCCAACAATGTCGAGGTCTACCTGCAAGGGCTCGACGGCAGCCAGTATCGTGTGGAGCGGCTGCGCAACGAGGTGGTTCGACTGACCCAGGAGGCGATGCGGGTCTACGGCTACTATGAACCGCAGATCGAGATGCGTTTCGACCGCGATGACGAGCCCCAGGAGGTCTTCCTCACCATCGACAAGGGGGAGCCGGTCAAGCTGGAAGTGATCGATTTCACCCTGGAGGGCGACGCCCGCGATGACGCCCCCTTTCAGTTGGCGATCGACGCCTATCCGCAAGAGGAAGGCGACATCCTCGAACACGCCCCCTACGAGAGTCTAAAGGGCAGGCTGCAGGGCCTGACCGTGGAGCGAGGCTACTTCGATTGGCAGTTCACCGATGAGCGCATGGAAATTCGCCCCTGGGCCAACAGCGCCCGGCTGTACCTGGGCATGGACAGCGGGCCGCGCTATCGCTTCGGCAGGGTCAATTTCAAGGGCCATCACATCGTCGAGGAACGCCTGCGCAATCTGGTGCCCTTCGACTACGGCGATCCTTACCTGGCAAGCGACGTCGCCGAACTCAACAACCAGTTGAGCGAGACCGAATGGTTCGGCTCGCTGACGGTACGCCCCCGCCTGGAACGCCAGAAGGGCTCCCTGGCGCTGCCCGAGAACGACAATTGGTGGTACTCGGTGGACGTCGCGGAGATCCCGACGCCGTACCAGGGGCCGCGGATCAGCCGCGACGCTCTGGCGGTGGCACTTGGACTGTATCCACCGGAATTCCCGACCATGCCGATCGACGTCAGCGTGACGCCGGCGGATCGTCACCAGTTCGAGGCGGGTATCGGCTTCGCCACCGATGTGGGGCCGCGCCTGCAGTTCTCCTGGGAGCAGCCCTGGGTCAACCGCTACGGCCATAGCTGGACCAATCAGCTATACCTGTCGGCACCGGATCAGCAGTTCAGCGGCACCTACAAGATCCCGCTGGAGGATCCGCTCAACGATAGCTACCGATTGCAGTACGGGCTGCGCCAGCAGGACATCGAGGACACCGAAAGCTTCGAGAGTACTGTCGATTTTGGTCGGCACTGGGTGTTCGAGAATGACTGGGAGCAGACGATCTATCTACGCGCCACCTACGAGGACTTTACCCAGGGGGAGCAGTCCGATCAGGTGCTGCTGCTTTATCCCGGGGTAAGCTGGTCGCGTACCCGTACGCGCAACCCTCAGTTTCCCACCTGGGGCGATCGTCAGAATCTCGAACTGCAGTACTCCAGCGATGCCTGGGGCTCTGATGCCGAGTTCTTCCGCATGACCGGCGATACCGCCTGGATCCGCAAGTTGGGTGACGACAACCGCTTTATCGGCCGACTGGGTGTCGGCGCGATCAATACCGACGATTTCGAGAAGATCCCCCCTTCGCTTCGCTTCTTTACCGGTGGTGACTCCAGCGTGCGTGGCTACAGCTACGAGTCGCTGTCGCCGGAAGACGAGAACGGCGACCTGGAAGGCGGTCAGCACGAGTTCACCGCCAGCGTCGAGGCCCAGCGCCGGATCACCGGCAAGTGGTGGGGCGCGGCCTTCTTCGATGTCGGTGACGCCTTCTCCGAGTGGTGGCCTGGCGACCTGAACAAGGGCGCGGGTCTGGGCGTGCGCTGGATTTCTCCGGTCGGCCCGATCCGCTTCGATGTCGCCCATCCCTTCGATGACGAAGACGACAATTTCCGGCTGCACTTCGCCATCGGGCCCGAGTTTTGAACCCGATGCTGCTGGCCCCTGACACGAGGCTTCAATGAGAAAAGGACGCGCCCTGTGGGCCCTGACACGTCTGCTGATCTGGCTGCCGTTGACCCTGGTTGGCCTGGTGCTGCTGATTGGCGGCCTGGTGCTGAGTCCCTGGGGCACCCGAATGGCGCTGGATCAGGGCCAGCGCATGGGCTTTCTCGAGTACGAGGCGGTCGAAGGCGCGCTGCTCGACACCTTTGCGCTGGATGGCTTTCGCATGCAGATGGGCAGCCTGCGGCTGTCGGTGGACGCGTTGTCGCTGTCCTGGGCAGAGGACTGCGTTCTTGATGGCCGGCTGTGTCTTGATTACCTGAGGGTGTCGGGTACCGACGTCCGCCTGGGCGAGAGCGAAGCCGCGGAGGAGCCTCCCGTAGAACCCGAGCCGACCAGCGCCGAGCCGGGGCCCCTGGCGCTGCCGTTTCCCGTCGAGATCCGTGAACTGGCGGTCGAGGACGTCGCCGTGCAACTAGCCGACGGCACTCGACTGGCCTGGGACAGCTTCACCACCGCGGCGGTGGCCGAGGGCGATACCCTTAGCGTTCGACCTACGCGCCTGGCGGGTCTTCATCTGACCCTGCCGTTGACGCCCGGCGCCATGCTGGCCCTGAGCGACGCCGAACACGAAGGGCCCATCGTCAGCGCCGAGGCCATCGACGCCGCCATCGCGGTGCGCTCGCCGTTGCCGAGCGAGGCCGCCGCCGAGATGGAAGGGGCCGCAGCCAAGGCCGATGACATCCCGCTGGATGAGCGTGAGCGTCTGGTGCTGCCCGAGGTCACCTTGCCACTGGCCATTGAAGTACCCGAACTGGTGGTCGAGGACACCACCGTCGACGGTGCCTTCGACTACCACGTCGAGCGTCTGGACCTGAGTCTCGATGCCCGCGGTCAGACCGTTACCATCGAGCCCCTGGCGGTGGCCTCCGCCGATGCCGACGCCGAGCTCCAGGCCCGCGCCACGTTGAGCGGCGACTACCCGCTGGAGCTCAATTTTGCCGCCGATCTGTACCTGCCGGAAATCTTCCCGGCGCTGTCCGGCGAGCGGGTCGAGCTGAGTGCAGCCGGCAGTCTGGCCGACCTGGAAATCGACCTGAAGACCTCGGGCCCGGTGGACACCCACCTGGTCGCCCGACTCGACGCCCTCGACCCCACGTTGCCCTTCAGCGCCACCTTCCAGAGCCCCAGACTGCAATGGCCGCTGCCTGGCATGGACAGCCCCCTACCTGAAGGCATCGAAGAGACTGGCGAGGTGAGCGACGCCGAGACAAGCGCACCAGACAATGCTGAAGCTGGCAATGCCACCGCTGCCACGGCCGAGGTGGAGCCGTGGATCGCCCGCGATCTAGATCTCGCCATCGAGGGTTCCCTGACCGGCTATACGCTGCAACTGGCCCTGGCCGCCGAGGGACCGGATGTACCGCCAACCACCCTGGCCCTTCAGGGCCAGGGGGATCTTTCACAGTTTGCCTGGGCGCCGCTTGAGGTCGCACCGGAGGGCGCCGGCGCTCTCAGCACCGAGGGACGTGTCGACTGGTCTGACGGCGTCTCGGTGGAGGCGGCAGCGACCCTCACGGGCCTTAATCCGGAACCCTTCGTCGAAGGGCTCGCGGGGGATATCGACGGCACCCTGCAGGTGGCGTTCACCCAGACCGATGAGGGTTGGCGGGTGGAGGTGCCGGCGCTGGATATCGAGGGTACCCTCGATGGCCGACCGCTGTCGCTGGAGGCCCAACTCGCCGGCAACAGCAATATGCAATGGGACATCGACAGCCTCGATTTCCGCCAGGGCGACAATCGCATCCAGGCCGTCGGCCAGGTCAGCGAGTCCAACCTCGACGTCGACGCCGAGATATCACTGCCGGATATGGCGAGCCTGTATCCGGGGCTTGCCGGCCAGCTATCCGGAGACATCACGGCCAGCGGCAGCCTCCAGGCGCCCCAGCTTGACCTTGCCTTGAATGGCAGCGGGGTAGCGTTTGAGGAAAATCGTGTCGGCGAGCTGTCGCTGTCCGGCCGTGTGGCCGGAATCGACGACCCCGAGCTCGATATTGGTCTTGAGGCAAGACAGGTCGAAGCCGGTGGCCAGCGATTCTCCGATATCGCCCTGGATCTCGATGGGCGGCTGTCGGATCACCGCCTTGAGCTCACCGTGGAGGGCAGCGAGGACGGGCCACTCAACCGTCTGGTGCTGGCCCTTGACGGGGCCATGAACGAGGCCCGCGACCGCTATCAGGGCACCTTGTCGCCGCTGGAAGTTACGCTGCCCCAGGGCGATATCGCCCTCGATGATCCGCTGAGCTTCGAGGCCGACCTGGCCGCGGGGTCGGTCCAGGCCGAGCCCTTCTGCCTGGCACGTCGCCAGGGCGGCGCCGTGTGCATCAGCGAGCCGCTGAGCGCCTCGGCGGACGCCGGCTCGCTGACTCTCGAGATCAATGAGCTGCCCATGGACCTGGTCAACGAGGCCTTGCCTGAGGGCTGGGCCATCGACGGCGACACCGGCGCTCGTGTCGTCGCTGGCTGGTCGGCCGGCGGCAGTCGCTGGCAGGCCGACGTCCAGGTCGACAGCGAGGTCAGCGTGACCGGCGAGGACGCCTATGGCCAGCCTTGGTCGGTGCCTGCCACCAGCATGTCGCTCAGTGCAGACGCCAGCGAGGCCCGCATCGACATGGACCTGGCGCTGTCACTGGCCCAGAGCGGCGATATCGACCTGGCCCTGGCCATCGACGATCCCATGGGACGCGGTGGCCTGGACGGCACCCTGACCATTACCGACGTGCGCCTGGCACCGTATCAGCCATTGGCGGCCGGCCTCGATGAACTCGAGGGCAGTCTTGGCGGCACCATCCGTATCGCCGGCAGCCGCGAGGCACCCGACCTCAGTGGCGACATCAGTCTGACCGGGCTCAGGGTCCACGGTGGTGATATCCCCCTGGCGGTCACCGACGGACGGCTGGATATCGCGCTGTCCGGCGACAGCGCGCGGATTTCCGGCCATGTGGACGCCGAGGAAGGGCGCCTGAATATCACCGGTGACGCCGCCTGGCCTGACGGTAGCTGGGAGGCCAACATGGCGCTGTCCGCGGTGCAGGATCCACTGCTCGCCGCCATGCCGGCCTTCGGCAAGCTGAAGCTGGCCCCGGACCTGACCATCACCGCCAACCCCTCGCGACTGCGGGTACGTGGCGAGGTGCGGATCCCCTGGGCCAGGCTCAAGGTCGGTGACGTCCCGGCGTCCGCGGTCACCCCGAGCGGTGACGAGATCATCATCACCCGCGAGATGGACGAGGAGGCCAAGGAGGCCGAACGGCGTGCCCAGGAAGACCCGGTAGGAGAATCCACCGCCGAGGCCATGGCCGAGGCGGGCATGGCCATCGACATCCGCGTACGGCTGCTGCTGGGACCCGACATGCGCCTGAGCGCCTACGGTCTGCAGACCGAGCTGGAAGGGGATCTGGAGGTGCGCCAGAACAACGGGCCGCTGCAGTTGTTCGGCGACGTCAGCCTGGTCGATGGCCGCTTCCGCGCCTACGGCCAGGATCTGCAGATTCGCCAGGGCAAGCTGATCTTCGCCGGCCCGCCGAGTCTGCCGACGCTGGACTTCGAAGCCATCCGTAACCCGGCCAGCACCGAAGACGGAGTGATCGCCGGTCTCAAGGTCACCGGTACCGCCAGCCAGCCCGATCTGGAGATCTTCTCCGAGCCGTCGATGGACGAGTCTCGGGCGCTGTCCTACGTGCTGCGCGGCCGGGCGCCGGATGACAGCGGCGACTCCAGCGGCGCCCTGACCTCGGCGCTGATCGGCCTGACCCTGGGCAAGACCGGGGGGGCGGTAGGCGCCATGGGTGAGGCCTTCGGCATCCAGGACCTGTCGCTGGATACCTCCGGCAGTGGCGAGAGCAGTCAGGTGGTGGTCAGCGGCCGTCTCACCGACCGTCTGGAGGTGGGCTACGGCGTCGGCATCTTCTCGCCCATCGCCGAGCTGACCCTGACCTACCAGCTGTGGCGGAGCCTCTACCTGGAAGCGGTCTCCGGCGCCGCCCAGGCGGTGGACCTGATCTACACCTGGAGCCTGCCGGGAGATCCTCCGGAACTGCAGTGACCAAGCGCGCAGCACAGCACGCAACACACTGCGTAAACCACAAGAGCCCCGGCCATGGCCGGGGCTCTTGTGTGTACAGGATAGATAGGGAGACTGACGTTGGGTTTGAAACAGTGGCACTGGCCAGTCTCTTATCATTGTATCCTGTAACGTGTCGCGCTACGGTTACCTGATGATCATCAGCTTTCAGCACAAGGGACTTGAGGCATTCTATCGAACCGGCACCACCCGAGGCATCCAGGCCACCCACGCGTCCAAGCTTCGACGCATCCTGGCGCTGCTCGATGTCGCCTGTCGGCCGGAGGATCTCAACCTGCCCTCGTTCAAGTTGCATCAGCTCAAGGGGGCGCTTAAAGGCTGCTGGTCTATCCGTGTCAACGGTAACTGGCGCGTGACGTTTCGCTTCGCGGACGCAAATGTGGAGTTGGTCAATTATCTCGATTACCACTAGGCGCTGTCCGAAAAGCGCCCGTGGCTATCGACGTCTCGGATACTTCCCCGCTTGGGGAACGCCAAGTCTTCAGTTTCTTCAAGATAAGGAGTCAAGAACATGATGAATGAACCTCCGCATCCCGGAGAGCTGTTGCGCGAGGATGTCATCGAGGAGCTTGGCCTATCGGTAAAGGAAACGGCCGAGCGACTAGGGATGTCACGCGTCGCCTTGTCACGGGTCTTGAATGGAAGAGCGGCAATCAGTCCTGAGCTCGCGTTGCGCCTGGAAACCGCAGGTGTCAGCACCGCTTACGCCTGGCTCGCCATGCAGACAAACTATGATTTGGCACAGGCCCGCAAGAAGCCGCAGCCGACGGTTCAGATGTTGCAAGCAGAGACGGATTCACCCTAGTGGCATCATGGGCAGTCCTGCATAACTGCTTAGTCTGGTGTCAGCGACAGCTCCTGCAGGTAGCGCGCCAGCCGTCGGCCAAGCCAAGGGCGAGGGCGGCGAGGGCCTGGCTCCATGAATCCGACATGGCCGCCGCGTTCGGCGACTTCCAGGGTCACCAGCGGCGAGCGAGCCGGGAAGCGCTCGATTAGGTCGGCCGGCATGAAAGGATCGTCACGGGCATGCAGCATCAGGGTGGGAACGGCCACCCGATCGAGCACCGGGCCGCTGGAGGCGCGGGCATAGTAGTCATCGGCGTCCAGGAAGCCGTGCATCGGCGCCGTGATGACGTCGTCGTAGTCGCGCAGGCGCTTAAGCCGGCGCACCTGCTCGACGCTGACCTTGAGGGAAAGCTCACCGCGTTCGAGCCGAGGTATCACCTTGCGCTTGAGCGAGGCCAGCAGGTGGCGTTCGTAGACCCGTGAAAAACCCTCGCCCAGGCGCTGGGCGCAGGCCGCCAGATCCAGCGGCGCGCTGATCACCACCGCGGCGTCGAGCCCCAACGAGTTCGCGTCCTCTTCGGCGACCAGCCGTAGCAGCATATTGCCCCCCAGCGACACGCCACCGGCGACCTTGGCTGCCTCGGGATAGCGATCGCCAAGTACCTCCAGCAACACCCTGGCGTCCCCGGTATCGCCGCTGTGGTAGGCGCGCGGAAGACGGTTGGGGCGAGAGCCGCAGCCACGGAAGTGCATCAGCAAGGCCCGATAGCCCTGGTCTCTGGCCGCCGCCAGCAGATCGTGGGCGTAGGGCGAGGTGATTCCCCCCTCGAGGCCGTGGAAAAGCACAAAGACAGGGGCGCGGGGGTCCTCGGGTTCCGGTCGCACCCAGCTAAGCTCTACCTCGTCACCGTCGGGCAGCGCGAGAAACTCCTGCCGCCAGTCCACCTCGGCGGGGCGGAGCACGCGTGGCAGCAGCGTCTGGACATGCGGATTGGACAGCCAGCGGGCGGCACGAAAGCCGCCCGGTGTTGCTGCATCCGCGCGAAGGCCCGAGGTGGCCTGGGGCAAGCTTGAATGGGCGTCAGGCTGGGGCAAGGCAAGGTCTCCGGGGGCATCGGGGCGTCATGGTTGAGCCTCGGCGTCGAGGGCGTGAGCACACAGCTCCTGCCAGGCGGCGTCGACCGCCGCGCGACGGGTCGAGAGGTGGCGATACAGGCGAATATCGAAGGATACCGTCCAGCGCGGTGGTCCTGCCGCCACCAGCGCGCCGGAGGCCAGCGCCTCGCCCAGGCTGCGCTCGGGCAACCAGCCCAGGCCATAGCCCAGCGCGACCAGTTCTCGGATATTGCCGCTCTGTACACTCTCGTTGAGCACCGTCAGGGTAGGGGCGTCGCCGAGTCGGTCCAGATGGGAGCGGATGGCGGCATCGATCATGCCCCGGGGATGATAGGCGATCAACGGCAGGGCGCGCCCCTTGCCGCCTTCCAGCGCAAAGCGAGGCTGGCCGCTGGCATCCGGCAGGCACACCGGCATAAAGCGCTCGCGGCCGATGACGCAATAATCGGTGTCCTCGTTGGCCAGTTCCAGCGGATTGCCGCTGGTCGGCCAGTAGCACAGGGCAAGATCGATCTCGCCGGAGGCAAGTCCCTGAAAATAGTCGCCCACCAGCCAGGCGGTGGCACGCAGGTAGGGCTGCAGCGGCGGTGGCGACTGCCAGCCGCTGAGCCACTGGGGCAGGAACTGCGCCAGCAGGCTCTGGGGTGCCCCCAGGCGTAGCTGTCCGGCCTGTTCCTCGGCCATCTGCGCCAGTCGCTGGCGGGTCAGGTCGACCCGCCGGGTGACGTCGTGACACATGGCGAGGAAGGCCTCGCCGGCCGGCGTCAGCGACAGCGGCAGGGTCTGACGGTTGATCAGGGTGGTGCCCATCTCCTCTTCGAGCAGCTTGATGCGCCGGGAGAAGGTGGGCTGAGTCACGTTCTGTTCTTCGGCGGCACGGGAAAAATGACGCGTGCGGGCCAAGGCGAGAAAGTCTTCCAGCCAACGTATTTCCATGGAAGTGTCACCTGTCCTGCGAAACGTCGATTGTGCCAGATAACCCGATGCCGGGCGTACCCGGCGTCGGCGTGTTGCAGGTGAAGGCGATGGGAGGTCAAGGCAGCGGTCAAGACAGACGACCTTCCTCGACACCATGACAGGCGACCTGACCGCCCTCGTCGGTGGCGATCAGACGGGGGATCTCCCGGCGGCAGCGCTCGTTGGCGTGGGGGCAGCGCCCGTGGAACACGCAGCCCGAGGGCAGGTTCACCGGGGTCGGCACCTCGCCCTGCAGGCGCAGGTGCTGGGGACGGTCGTCCTCCAGGCGTGGAATCGCCGACATCAGCGCCTGGGTGTAAGGGTGACGCGGGCGGGCGAACAGCGTCGCCGTGGGCGCCACCTCGCACACGCGGCCCAGGTACATCACCGCCACCCGGGTACCGAAATGCTCCACCACCGCCAGGTCGTGGGTGATGAACAGGTAGGTCAGATGGTGCTCGCGCTGGGCTTCCATCAACAGGTTCAGCACCTGGGCCTGGATCGACACGTCCAGCGCCGAAATCGGCTCGTCGGCGACGATGAACTCCGGATCCACCGCCAGCGCCCGGGCGATGGCGATACGCTGTCGTTGGCCACCGGAGAACTCGTGGCCGTAGCGCGAGCCCCAGTCCGGGGCGATGCCTACCGAGCTCATCACCTCGTGGACCTTGTCGACGACCTGCTGTGGCTTCCAGTCGGGGTGGTGAAGGCGGATCGGCTCTTCCAGCGTCTGCTGGATGGTCATGCGCGGATTGAGCGAGGCGTAGGGGTTCTGGAAGATCATCTGCATGCGCTGACGGAAAGGCAGCAATGCTTTCGAATCGAGATGATCGATACGCTCGCCGTCGTAATGGATCTCGCCGGCGCTGGGCCGCAGCAGGCCCATCACGGTACGCGCTACCGTCGACTTGCCGCAGCCGGACTCGCCCACCACGCACAGCGACTCCCCGCGGCGGATGTCCAGGTCGACCCCGTTGATCGCGTGCACGTGCTGTTGCTCGCGCACGATACGCCCACGCCGGAACTTGAGCTGCTCGAGGAAATCCCCGGACAGTGAAAAGCGCTTTTCCAGCCCGCGGATCTCGAGCAGGCTGTCGCCTCCAGCGGCAGGGTTCATGTCGGCGGGGCCGTCCTGCTGAATCGGCTCGGTCGGCGGTTTGACGGCTGCCTGAGTGGTCTGGCTCATGAGTTGTCCTCCCTGGCCACGATGCGTTCGGCATCCTGCATCTCGGCGACCATATGGCAGGCCACCTCACAGTTGCCGGAGCGCACGAAGGCCGGTACCTCGGTCTTGCAGGGTGTCCGTTCGCTGCCGTCTTGGCGCTGGGTAAAGTCGCAGCGCGGATGAAATGGACAGCCGCTGGGGAGCTGGCTCAACGACGGCATGCTGCCGCGTATCTGGTTGAGCCGCTCGCCCGGGGTCGCCATCTGGGGCAGGGCGTTGATCAGTCCCTGGGTGTAGGGATGCTGCGGATCATTGATGATCTCTCGAGTCGGGCCCTGTTCGATCACCCGTCCGGCGTACATCACCAGCATGCGCTGGGTCACCTGGCTGACCACGCCAAGATCGTGGGTGATCAGGATCAGGCCGACGTTGTGCTTCTCGCACAGCTCCAGCAACAGCGCCATGATCTCCGCCTGAATGGTCACATCCAGGGCGGTGGTGGGCTCGTCGGCGATGATGATATCCGGGTCGAGCAGCAACGCGATGGCGATGATGATGCGCTGACGCATCCCGCCGGACAGCTCATGGGGATACTGGTCCAGGCGTTTTTCCGGCGACGGGATCTGCACCTGCTCGAGCTTGCGCAGCGAGATCGCGCGGGCTTCCTTGCTGGAGATTCGGCGGTGGGCCTTGAGGCATTCCACCATCTGCTCACCGATGGACAGCACCGGATTGAGCGTCATCATCGGATCCTGGAAGATCATCGAGATGCGGTGGCCACGCACCTTGCGCAGGGCGCGTTCACCGAGTCCGGTCAGTTCCTGGCCATCGAAGGTGATGCTGCCACCGGCGATATAGCCCGGCTTGGCGATCAGATTCAGCAGGCTGAAGGCGGCGACCGACTTGCCGGCGCCGGATTCGCCCACGATGCCCAGACGCTCGCCACGATCCAGGCTGAACGACACATCGCGCAGTGCCTTCACGTCGCCCTGTCGCAGGGCGAAGCGCACGTCGAGGTGATTGACGTCGAGTAGTGCCATGATGTCTACCTCAGCCCTTGTACAGTCGTGGATTGAGCACGTCGCGCAGCCAGTCGCCGAGCAGGTTGATCACCAGCACCAGCACCACCAGCACCAGGCCCGGAATCAGGGTGATCCACCAGGAACCGGACTGGATGTAGTCGAAGCCGGACTTGATCAACGAGCCCAGCGACGGCTGGGTCTCGGGCATGCCGAGGCCGAGAAACGACAGCGCCGCCTCGGAAATGATGGCGTTGGCCACCTGCACGGTGGAGATGACGAAGATCGGCGACAGGGTGTTGGGCAGGATGTGACGGAACATGATCCGCCGGCTGCGCAGGCCCATCACCCGGGCGGCGTCGACGTACTCCTTGGAGCGCTCTGCCAGCACCGAGGCACGCACGGTACGGGCGTACTGGGGCCATTCGGCCAGGCCGATGATCAGCACCAGCAGCCACATGGCATAGTCGGAGTAGGTGGCGCCGCCGAAGATCGCCTTGAACAGGGCGCCCACCACGATGGCCACCATCAACGTCGAGAACGACAGCTGGATATCTGCCAGGCGCATCAGAAAGGCGTCGACGCGCCCACCCAGATAGCCCGCCAGTAGACCGAAGCACACCCCCAGGGTGGCCTGCAGCGCCACGGCGCCGAAGCCGATGACCAGCGACACCCGCATGCCGTAGAGGATGGTCGAGAGCAGGTCGCGCCCCTGGGAATCGGTACCCATCAGGTACTGGGGGTCGGCGCCGTCGATCCAGAACGGCGGCAGCTCGGATGCAAGGATGTCGATCTGGGCCAGGTCGTAGGGATCGGCCGGCGCAAGCCAAGGCGCCAGCAGCGCGGCCAGGACCATCACCACGAAGATCAGAAGACTGGTCTGGGCGATCAGGTCGCGTTTGAAACTGTACAAGAGGTAGGAGTCGCGAAACCGCTCCCACCGGCTGCTCGTCGCAGTGCTCTGGGTGCTCATGCGGGCTTACCTGTCAGCTTGACGGTGGGATTGACCAGGCCATAGATCAAGTCGACCAGGGTGTTGGTGATCACGAAGATCAGGCCGACGATCATCAGGTAGGTCACGATCAGGGGGATGTCCGAGCGCTCGATGGCGTCGAGGAACATCAGGCCCATGCCGGGCCACTGGAACACCGTCTCGGTGAGGATGGTGTAGGCCACCAGGGTGCCGATCTGCACGCCGCCGACGGTGATGACCGGCAACATGGTGTTCTTCAGCGCGTGCAGGAAGTAGATGCGACGCATCGAGATGCCCTTGGCCCGGGCGAACTTGACGTACTCCGACTGCATCACCTCGAGCATCTCGGCGCGGATCAGGCGAATGAACAGCGGCAGCATGATCGAGGCCAGCGAGATGGCCGGCAGCACCAGGTAGGTCAGGCCTTCCAGCGAGGCGAAGTTGGTGGTCCAGGTGCCGAACACGTGGATCGGGTCGCCGCGACCGTAGGCCGGCATGCCGCCCTCGGTGGACAGCAGGCCGTTGAGCCAGGCGCCCCAGCCGGTATCGGCGGGGAAGGGCGTGAAGCTCACGCCGATGGCGAACAGCTGGATCAACACGATAGCGGTGAGAAACACCGGGATGGAGATGCCGATGATCGACACCCCCATGAAGAAACGGGACAGCCAGGCGCGGGGCTTGATCGCGCTGTAGACGCCGATCGGCACCGACAGGAAGATGATCAGGAGGGTCGAGGCGAATACCAGCTCGAGGGTCGCCGGCAGGTGTCGCAGGACCACTTCGGTAGTCGGCTCGTTGTAGATGTACGAATAGCCGAAGTCGAACTGGGCGGCGTTGACGGCGAAACGGAAGTACTGCACCAGGAAGGGATCGTTGAGCCCCAGTTCCTCGCGCAGCACCTCGCGCTCGCTCTCGGGCACCGACTGACCCACCATCTGCTGGATGGGATCACCCAGGTTGTCCTGGATGGCGAAGGCGATCACGCTGATGACAAACATCACCAGCAGCGCATGAAAGAGGCGCTTGATCAGAAATGCGATCATGGGGATTGTCCAGGGTACAGGCGCTCGACTCCGCGACCATGTCACGGAGCCGAGGCAGCTGCTGAATGGGAGCTTGCAGGCACCGCGTGGCGGTGCCTGTCGTCTTACTCTTCTTCGATGACCAGATCCCCGAGATAGGGGAAGTTCATCACGTTGACCACCGGCTCGATGTCGACGTTGGCCGCAGAAGCCCAGGCCAGATTCTGCCAGTGCAGCGGAATGAAGGCGGCATCGTCGTAGAGGCCCTGCTCGAGCTCACGCAGCATCTCGCCACGCTTCTCCAGATCCACCTCGAGGTTGGCGTCGACCATCAGCTGGTCGAGCTCCTCGTTGCAGTAGTTGCCGGCGTTGTACTGGCCGCCACCGCTGTCGGCGTCCGGACACTCGGTCAGGTACTGGTGGAAGTTGGCGGAGTCTTCGGTGTCGGAGTGCCAGCCGATCATCATCATGTCGGCGGCGCGATCATCGTACTCGCCCCAGTACTGGGCCTTGGGCAGGGTCTTCAGGTCCACCGTGACGTTGATCCGCGCCAGCATGGCGGCTACCGCCTGGGCAATCTTGGCGTCGTTCACGTAGCGGTTGTTGGGCGCCATCATGCTGACCGAGAAGCCGTCCTCATAGCCCGCTTCGGCCATCAGTTCCTTGGCCCGGTCGAGATCGAAGCGCGGCTCGAGATCCGGGTTGTGGCCGGAGTAGCCCTCTGGCGAGAACTGGGCGGCCGGGGTGGCGAAGCCCTTCATCAGACGATCGGCGATGCCTTCCTGGTTGATCGCGTAGTTGAAGGCCTGACGCACGCGCGGGTCCTGGAAGGCCTCGACCCGCTCCTGGTTCATGTGGAACAGGATGATGCGGGTGCCCGACATGGTCACCAGATTGGTGTCCTCGTCGCTCTCGATACGCTCCAGATCGTTGGGCGGTACCGGCGCGATGAAGTCGACGTCACCGGACAGCAGGGCGGCGACGCGGGTGGCGTTCTCGCCGATCGGGGTCAGGGTGATGGCGTCGACGTTGCCCGGGGACTCGCTGTCCCAGTAGTCATCGAAGCGTTCGAAGTCGACCCGAACGCCCTGCTGGCGGTTGGTCACCTGGAAGGGGCCGGTACCGGAGATGTTGCGCGAGGCGTAGGAGTTGCCGTTCTTGACGATCTCGTCCTTGGCCTTGCCGCCGTCGGTCTCGCCGGAATAGAACTGGCTGTCCATCGGGAAGATGTAGGTGGCCATGTTCAGCAGCAGCGGGTTGGGCCGCTTGGAGACGATCTCCACGGTGTGCTCGTCGACCACGTTGACCGTCTCGATGGGCTCGAAGATGGCCTTGAAGTCCGGGCTGCGCTTGAGGCGCTCCACCGTCCAGGCGACGTCCTCGGCGGTGAAGGGGTTGCCGGAATGGAAGGTGACCCCTTCGCGCAGGCTGATGCGCATGGTGGTGTCGTCGACCTGCTCCCACTCGGTGGCGAGTCTGGGCTCGAACTCGAAGTCCTTGGTCCAGCGCACCAGCGGATCGAAGGCCATGTGCGACAGTTGCAGGATACCGCCGGAGAGCTGCTCATGGATGTCCAGCGACACCGGATCGGCGTCGTAGGCCATGCGCAGGGTGTTTTCGGCCAGTGCGGTCTGGGGCAGGGCAGCCGTCAGCATGGCGGCACCGAGGGCACCGGCCAGAAGGGTCTTCTTGAACATGGAAGGAGTTCCTGCTTGTTGAGGTTGTTGTAATTGCCAGTCGGACGCCTTGGTCAATGTTGTAAGCGCCGGCTAGTCAATGTCCTGCATCAACATAGTGAGGTGTCGCGTTTAAACACAATCGAAATTGTGACAGCACCCATGCGAGGAACGAATATGGGCCCGGGGAGCGTGTCTTCAAGGAGCAGACAAGCGCTGAGCGACGAGAAGGTGGCGCAGACAGAAAAGTAAGGGGAAATAGAGGAGCTGAGGTAGCCGGCGGAGGCGAGTGAGGTAACCGCAAGTGCAAGCGCCCCCGAACGAGATTCGGGGGCGCGAAAGGGCAATCGACACAGCGCCGAGGCGACAGTGGTGTCCAGGGTCGCCTGGCGGTCAATCGGTCAGTTCAGACCAGCCGTCACTGCTGGGGCGGGCAGACGCGGTCGATGCGATAGAGCTGGGCGACCTGATCCAGGCCGTGCACGCTGCATTCCAGATCGGTGACACGACCGTCGCTGAGGCCATAGACCCAGCCATGCACCGACAGCGCCTGGCCGCGCTGCCAGGCACGCTGGACGATCTTGGTACGACACAGCGTCTTGACCTGAGACTTGACGTTGAGCTCGCACATGCGATCCACCTGTTCGTCCAGCGGCAGATGCTCGAGTTCCGAGCGATGCATGCTGTAGAGTTCGCGTACGCTGTGCAACCAGTTGTCCACCATACCGTTCTCGCCGCCGGTGACCGCAGCGCGCACGCCGCCACAGTTGTAGTGGCCGACGATCATGATGTGACGTACCTTGAGCACGTCCACCGCGAACTGCACCACCGACAGGGCGTTCATGTCATTGTGATAGAGCAGGTTGGCGACGTTACGGTGGACGAACACCTCACCCGGGGGAAGGTCGATGATCTGGTTGGCCGGCACGCGGCTGTCGGAACAACCGATCCACAGATACTCCGGGCTTTGCTGCTGAGCAAGGCGGGCAAAGAAATCAGGGTCTTCCTGGCAGATTCTGTCGGCCCAGGCCCGATTATTGGCGAGCAGATTGTCGATATCACTCATGAACTTTCCCCGTGCAAGCAGTGGATGGCTAAAGTGGTGCATGTTTTTACCCCCCTCGGTCAAGGTGGTCAAGCACCCTCCCGTGGTAGCCAGCCCGCTGGTATCATGGGAAGGTTTCCCATCCTGGTGGGCCTCGAGGCAGGTCCCTGGTAGGCCAGGCCCCTAATGATCCGACAGCGGTCCCGACAACAAGGGTCCCAGCAACAGAATCAGGAGACGCAAGTGTCACAATTCGACTATGACCTCTTTGTCATCGGTGCCGGCTCCGGTGGTGTCCGCGCTGCCCGTACCGCGGCGGCAACCGGGGCCAGGGTGGCCGTCGCCGAGGATCGCTACCTCGGCGGTACCTGCGTCAACGTGGGCTGCGTGCCCAAGAAGCTCTACTCCTACGCCGCACACTTCCACGAGGCTTTCGACGACGCTCGCGGCTTCGGCTGGCAGCTCGACCAGGCGCCGAGCTTCGACTGGGCGACCCTGCGCGACAACAAGATCGGTGAGATCAAGCGACTCAACGGCATCTACGGCAAGCTGCTGGACAACGCCGGGGTGCGCCTGATCAACGGTCGCGCCAAGGTGGTGGACGAACACCGTGTCGAGGTTGGCGGCGAGACCATCAGCGCCGAGAAGATCCTGGTGGCGGTGGGTGGCTGGCCCTGGGTGCCGCCGTTCCCCGGCAGCGAACTGGCCATGAACTCCAACCAGATCTTCGACCTGGACGAGTTTCCCAAGCGCTTTCTGGTGCTTGGCGGCGGCTATATCGCCGTGGAGTTCGCCAGCATCTTCAACGGCCTGGGCGCCGACGCCCACCTGCTGTATCGCGGTGAGCTGTTCCTGCGCGGCTTCGACCAGGAGGTGCGCGAGTTCACCCGCGACGAGATGGCCAAGAAAGGCGTCAACCTGCACTTCAACACCAACATCGAGTCCCTCGAGAAGGTCGAAGGCGGGATCAAGGCCACCCTGACCAATGGCGAGACCCTTGAGGTGGATGCGGTGCTGTCCGCCACCGGCCGCAAGCCCCATCTGGAAGGCCTGGGTCTGGACCAGCTCGACATCGCGCTCAACGAGAACGGCTCCATCCAGGTCAACGATCGCTTCGAGACCTCGGTGCCCTCGATCCTGGCGCTGGGTGACGTGACCGGCGGTCCTGAGCTGACGCCGGTGGCCCTGGCCGAGGCCATGCATCTGGTTGCACACCACTACGGTGACGCGCCCAAGGCGCCGATGAACTACGACAACATCGCCACTGCGGTGTTCTGCCATCCCAACATCGGCACCGTTGGCCTGTCCGAAGAGAAGGCCCGCGAGGTGTGCAAGGCGGTCCGCGTCTACAGTGCCGACTTCCGTCCCATGAAGCACACCCTGTCCGGCAGCGATGAACGCTGCCTGATGAAGCTGATCGTCGACGACGAAAGCGACGTGGTGGTAGGGGCGCACATGGTCGGCGAGGAAGCCGGTGAGGTGATCCAGGGCATCGCCATCGCGGTGCGTGCGGGCCTGACCAAGGCAGATTTCGACGCCACCGTAGGCATCCACCCGACCGGCGCCGAAGAGTTCGTCACCATGCGCACGCCGACCCGTACCTGACGACGACAGTCAGAAACCGGCCGACGCCAGAAAGGGCACCTGTGGGTGCCCTTTTTTGTGGCCTTTTCTCGCCGATCCGAAAGGGCCGACTATACTGCTTCAGGCGGACGAAATCGTCTCGTTGGAGAGGCAATCGATTACGCCAAAGGGATAGGGGAGGTGAGCGGCAGTGATCGCTCCGAGCCGCCATGAGACGTGGCCTGGCGCTACTCGCATAATTTTTTTTTATGCTTCCAGGGGTTAAGAATAATCCAGATTTTGAAATGTCATACTCGACTGTTATAATGCTTGTCCAAATTCGCTACAGCGAAGCATAACGAACATGACCGCAAGCACTGAGCCCTTCACACCATCAGCCGACCTCGCCAAGCCTACGGTGGCGGACGCGGTGGTGGGTCACGAAGCGGCGCCGCTGTTTATTCGCAAGTCCACTCCCGAGGATGGCTGGGGCATCTACGAGCTGGTCAAGTCCTGCCCGCCCCTGGACGTCAACTCCGCCTACGCCTACCTGTTGCTGGCCACCCAGTTCCGTGACAGTTGTGCCGTTGCCACCAACGAGGAAGGCGAGATCGTCGGCTTTGTCTCCGGCTACGTGAAGTCCAATGCTCCGGACACCTACTTTCTATGGCAGGTCGCGGTGGGCGAGAAGGCCCGCGGTACCGGCCTGGCCCGCAGACTGGTCGAAGCCATCCTGACCCGCCCTGAATTTGCCGAGGTCCACCACCTCGAGACCACCATCACACCGGATAACCAGGCTTCCTGGGGCTTGTTCCGCCGCCTGGCCGATCGCTGGCAGGCGCCGTTGAACAGCCGCGAGTACTTCTCTACCGACCAATTGGGTGGAGAGCACGATCCGGAAAACCTGGTGCGCATCGGTCCCTTCGACACGACGCGTATCTAACGGCTTCCAGGGTGGTGACAGGGCGCCAGCGTCCGTCGCCACCGATACCCGATAACTTCCCCTACGAACCCGACAGGAGGTCGCAATGCAGACCCAGATCCTCGAACGCATGGAATCCGAAGTTCGTACCTATTCCCGTTCCTTTCCGGTGGTCTTCACCAAGGCGCAGAACGCTCGCCTGACCGACGAGGAAGGCCGCGAGTACATCGACTTTCTGGCCGGTGCCGGCACCTTGAACTACGGCCATAACAACCCGCACCTGAAGCAGGCGCTGGTCGACTATCTGGCCACCGACGGCATCATCCACGGTCTTGATTTCTGGACCGCCGCCAAGCGCGACTATCTGGAGACCCTGGAAGAGGTGATCCTCAAGCCGCGTGGTCTCGACTACAAGGTCCACCTCCCGGGGCCGACCGGCACCAATGCCGTCGAGGCTGCCATTCGCCTCGCTCGTGTGGCCAAGGGTCGTCACAACATCGTGACCTTCACCAATGGCTTCCACGGCGTAACCATGGGAGCGCTGGCCACCACCGGCAACCGCAAGTTCCGCGAGGCGACCGGCGGTATTCCGACCCAGGGTGCAGCCTTCATGCCCTTCGATGGCTACATGGGTAGCGAGACCGATACCCTGGACTACTTCGAGAAGCTGCTCGGCGACAAGTCCGGCGGTCTCGACGTGCCCGCCGCGGTCATCGTCGAAACGGTCCAGGGCGAGGGCGGCATCAACGTGGCCGGCCTGGATTGGCTCAAGCGTCTCGAGGGCATCTGCCGCGACAATGACATCCTGCTGATCATCGATGATATCCAGGCGGGCTGCGGTCGCACCGGCAAGTTCTTCAGCTTCGAGCACGCCGGCATCACACCGGACATCGTCACCAACTCCAAGTCGCTGTCCGCACTCGGCCTGCCGTTCGCCCACGTGCTGATGCGCCCGGAGCTCGACAAGTGGAAGCCGGGTCAGTACAACGGTACCTTCCGTGGCTTCAACCTGGCCTTCGTCACCGCTACCGCTGCCATGCGCAAGTACTGGAGCGACGATACCTTCGAGCGTGACATCCAGCGCAAGGCGCGGATCGTGGAAGAGCGCTTTCAGAAGATCGCCGCCTGGCTCAGCGACAAGGGGTATCCGGCATCCGAGCGTGGCCGCGGCCTGATGCGCGGCATCGACGTGGAAAGCGGCGATATCGCCGACAAGATCACCGCCAAGGCCTTCGAGAACGGCCTGGTGATCGAGACCAGTGGCCAGGACGGTGAGGTGGTCAAGTGCCTGTGTCCGCTGACCATCACCGACGAGGATCTGATCGAAGGTCTCGATATCCTCGAGCGCAGCACCCACGAGGCGCTAAGCTGAAACAGGATACGCCCGCAGGCTATCTGCGGGCAGGCGCCAGCAGCAAGGTGCCGCTGATCCTGCCCTGAGCAATATGTAAAGCGAGGGCTCGCCCTCGCTTTTTCTGCGGACGCCACCAGCGCTCGAAGCCTCGCACAGGGCCTTTCGATGCCCGGCACCGCCGACGCCCCCGACACCCGACAACGGAGAATTCGATGATCGTTCGCAACCTGGAAGAAGCCCGTCAGACCGACCGCCTGGTAAAGGCAGAGAACGGTAACTGGGACAGCACCCGCCTGATGCTCGCCGATGACGGCGGTCAGTGTTCCTTCCACATCACCCGTATCTTCGAGGGTACCGAGACCCACATCCACTACAAGCATCACTTCGAGGCGGTGTTCTGCATCGAGGGCGAAGGCGAAGTGGAGACCCTGGCCGACGGCAAGATCTGGCCGATCAAGCCGGGCGACATCTACATCCTGGATCAGCACGACGAGCACCTGCTGCGTGCTTCCAAGACCATGCACCTGGCCTGCGTGTTCACTCCGGGCCTGACGGGCAAGGAAGTGCACCGCGAAGATGGCTCCTACGCGCCCGCCGGCGAGTAAGGGCGTCCCGCCAGGATTGAACAGGAACTCGCTTCCCGCACCCGACAACGGCGCCCCTTGGGGCGCCGTTGTCGTATCTGGCCAATCGACCGAAGTAATCGCAGGACGAACGGAGTAGTCGCAGGACGCTGGAGGTAGACGTCACGGGAAGAGCAGCAGGGTACGTGGGGGCATAGGAGGCAGGTACGTCAAAATTGTGCCCAAAAGTTCGTAGTGCTTCCTATACTTTGCAGCAAACTTCTCAATGGAACCGTCCCCATGGCCATTTGTCGCCCCCGACTCCTGACCTCCGGTATGTATCACTACCTGCTGGCAGCGCCGATCCTTGGTGCAGCACTGCTGGCCCCAGCGACGGCTCATGCCTCGGAAGGTGGCAGCAGCATCTATGTACCGGGCGCCTATAACGACTTTGCCGCAGGCTTGGCCCCGCCACCCGGGGTCTATGCGCGCAACGACCTGGTGCGCTACGAGGGCGATATCGGCGCGCGCCCCCTGGGCGGGCGGCTGTCGGCGGGTCTCGACCAGACGCTGTGGTTCAACCTGCTTAAGCTGACCTGGGTGACCGACGTCGAGTGGCTCGGTGCCACCTACATCGCCGGGATCAATCTTCCCTACGTGTTTGACGTCAGCGTCGATCTCGAGGCCAGCATCCCGGGCCAGGAACGCTTCAACACCGGAAGCAACAGCGGCTTCGGTGATCCGTACCTGGTGCCGGTCGCCCTCAACTGGGCCAACGGGACTCACCACACCACGGCGGCGGTGGGCATCAATATTCCGGTGGGGCGCTACGACGAGGATGATCGGATCAACCTGGGGCGGCACTACTGGTCGATCGATCCCACCATTACCTACAGTTGGCTGCCCGAAAGCGGATGGGACCTGTCGATGACCGCGGGCATCCTGTTCAACTTCAAGAACGATGCCACCGACTACACCACCGGCGACGAGTTTCACCTGGACGTGCTGGCGGCGAAGTACCTGACGCCAAGCTTCGGACTGGGTCTGGCCGGGTACGTTTACGAGCAGCTCGAGTCGGACTCGGGCCCGGTACCGGATCGCCTGGAAGATGGTTTTCGCAGTAGCGGGGCAGGAGTAGGGCCGGCCTTCATGAAGAGCGTCTCACTGGGCCAGGCGCCGGTCACCTTGATCGGCAAGTGGCTTCACGATGTGTCATCCGAAAATCGCTTCGATGGCGATACGGTGTCGCTGTCGGCGGCCTGGGCCTTCTAGCCACCTCCCGACCAGCGCCCGATCCGATGATTCGGGCGCGCCGCCTCGATCCTTCCCCCGAACGAATCTCCACCATGTTCTCGGGCGCTCAGCGGCGCCCGATTCTCCCGTTGTTCTGCATCGATATTGTGCGCTGAATGTCTTTATCAGCCGAGGCCTTGCACGTCCCACGAGACTTCCTGTCGCCTATGCAGCTCATGCTGCACATGGACACAGCGGGCCACGCGTCACGCCAAAAAGTGACAGCATTTTACAAATAAACTGCCGCTGCAACGGGGCGTCTTTGCACCAGGAACAGGTTTCGGACAGATCGTTATTGCCCGCGAATAAAGAGCTTTTCCGAAAAATGTCGATCATGCTGGCCGCCTTGGCTAACGCACCTCGACAGAGGCATTGCACTTTAGTCAAAAAGTGTCAGGAAGGGGTTGCAGCCAGGAAGTCCTCTCTTCTACTTTGTCATACATAGTATGCCATGGTTTCCAGAAAACGGCTCAGGCCATCGCCATGTGATGGCAGTACGAGAGGGCCGGACACTTGCCCAACCGGGTATGACAACAACGCCAACAAGGTCAACCAGAGGACTCGCCATGAATCCCGCCGCTTCACGCAAGCTCACCCGCGCCATCCATCTTGCCGGCCTGGCCGCGACCACCGCCTTGCTGGCAACGCCAGCCCTGGCCGAACAGTGGCGCGGCTGGAACATTCATCCTCCCGAGTACCCCAACAGCATTGCGCTGGAGACCTTCGCCAAGGAGGTGGACGAGCGAACGGAAGGGCGCATCACGCCAAAGGTCTATCACAACGCCGTGCTGGGGGATCAGCCCGATGCCATCGAGCAGACCCGCAACGGTGCTCTGGATTTCGGCAACTTCAACATGGGCCCCATGGGTCCGATGGTGCCGGCTGCCAACGTCCTCTCGCTGCCCTTCATCTTTGAAAGTGAAGAGCGCATGTACGAACTGATGGATGGCGAGATCGGCGAACGCTTCGCCGCAGCGATGGAGGAGCAGGGCCTGGTCGCGCTGGGTTGGTTCGGGGCAGGCTCGCGCAGCCTCTACAACACCGACCATCCGGTCGAGACTCCGAAAGATGTCGAGGGCATGAAGGTCCGGGTCATGAACAACGACCTCTACGTCGACATGATCGATGCGCTGGGTGGCAACGCCACCCCCATGGCCTACGGTGAGGTCTACCAATCGCTGACGACCGGAGTGATCGACGGCGCCGAGAACAACTTCCCGTCCTACGAATCCAGCGGCCACTACGAGGTTGCCGGCTACTACTCGCTGACCAACCACCTGGTCATTCCCGAGTGCCTGTGCATGGCCCGCAGTACCTGGGACGAGCTGTCCGAAGAAGACCAGGCGGCGGTCCGGGAGGCCGGGCAGGTCGCCACCGAGCAGCAGCGTGAACTGTGGGAAGAGCGTACCGCGGCCAGTCGGCAAACGGCGCTGGATGCAGGCGTCGAGATCAATGAGGTTCCGGACAAGTCAGAATTCCAGGCGCTGATGCTACCGGTCTATGAGGGCTTTCTTGCCGAGAACCCGGACCTGGCCTCGCTGGTCGACGACATTCGCGCGGCTCAGGCCGACTGATCCCATTGATACGAGAGCCCCGTCCCCGGTGCCGGGGGCGGGCGGGGAGGCTGATGCGTGAACGCACCCACCGACACCTCTGACGTCGGGTCCGAGCAAACCGAGTCAGAGCAAGAGGGCGCCACGGTACGCCGTGGTGCCTTTCCTCCGGCATCGCCGGAGTCACGAAGCATACGCTACAAGCGTGAAACACCCAGCCGACTGGACCGCATCCTCGACAGTATCGCCCATGGTTGCATCATGGTGGCCGGGGTGCTGCTGGTGTTGCTGATCATCACCTTTGGCTGGCTGGTATTTGGCCGCTACGTGCTCAATGACACCCCCACCTGGGTCGAGCAGACGGCGCTTCTGAGCGTGGCCTACATCACCTTTCTCGGCGCCGCTGCCGGCGTTCGTCACAACAGCCACCTGTCCATCGACCTGCTGCGCGACAACATGCCGGCGCCCATCAAGGGTCTGATGCACCATCTGGCGGATCTGTTCGTGGTGGCCTTTGGCGGTTTCATGGCCTGGCAGGGCTGGCAGTTGATGATGACCAACCTGGCACGACCTATCCCGATGCTCGGACTCTCCGAAAGCTGGCGTGCCGCGCCGCTGGCGATCTGTGGTGCGCTGATGGTGCTGTTCGCTGTGGCCAACATCGTCAAGCGGCTTGGCGGCCGGCACAACCCGACCCAGGAGGACTGAGCATGGGACTCGCTATCGTTTTTGGACTCTTTGCCCTGGGACTGGCCGTCGGCGCTCCGGTGGCCTTTGCGGTAGGACTGGCAGCAGTAGGGGGCTTTCTCTATGAGGGACTGCCGCTGTTCGTGGCATTCCAGCGCATCCTCTCGGGCATTTCGGTGTTTTCCCTGCTGGCCATTCCGTTCTTTATCTTCGCCGGCGAGCTGATGCTGCACGGCGGTATTTCCCAGCGCCTGGTGCGCCTGGCCTCTGCCGCAGTGGGCCGAGTGCGCGGAGGGCTCGGGGTGGTCAATGTGACCTCTTCGATGCTGTTCGGCGGGATTTCCGGTTCCGCGGTGGCGGACACCTCAGCGCTCGGCTCCATCCTGATTCCGGTGATGAAGGAGAAGGGCTACGACGCGGACTACGCGGTCAACGTGACGGTGACCTCGTCGGTGGCCGGGGTGGTGATTCCGCCCAGCCACAACATGATCCTCTACGCCGTGGCGGCCGGTGGCGGCCTGTCCATCACCAAGCTGTTCATGGCGGGCATCGTGCCGGGCATCCTGATGTGTGGCCTGCTGGCCCTTGCCGCCTATCTGGTAGCGGTCAAGCGTGGTTACCAGGGCGAACGCTTTCCGGGCTGGCAGGCGCTGGCGATCAGCTTTGCCGCCGCACTGCCAGGGTTGCTGACCGCGGTCATCATCGTGGGCGGCGTGCTGTCTGGCGTGCTGACGGTGACCGAGTCAGGCGCCTTCGGGGCCATCTACGCCATCGTCGTCACCGCGCTGGTCTATCGCGAGCTGCACTGGGCATCGTTCAAGCAGGCGGTCTACCAGTCGGTGCGCACCACCGCGCTGGTGATGATCCTGGTCGGCTGCGCCTCGGCGTTCTCCTATCTGCTCGCCCTCTATAGCGTGCCGGAGTTGCTGTCCAACACGCTGCTCGGGATCACCGACAATCCGCTCGCCATCCTGCTGATGCTGAACCTGATCCTGCTGGCACTCGGCATGATCATGGACATGGCGGCGCTGATCCTGATCTGCACGCCGATCTTTCTGCCGATTGCCGCCCAGTTCGGCATGGATCCGATCCAGTTCGGCATCATGATGATGATGAATCTGGGGCTGGGGCTGTGCACGCCGCCGGTGGGTGCCTGCCTGTTTGTCGGCAGCGTGGTCGGCAAGATCAAGATCGAACAGACCGTTCGCACCATCTGGCCGTTTTACCTGGCGTTGTTCGGCGCCCTGATGCTGGTGACCTACGTTCCGGCACTGTCCATGGCGCTGCCCAACATGCTGGAGTGATGGCGACCATGCCAAGCCCCCTTCGACGAGGCGTCACACGCCGCTGACCACCTACAGGAAAAGAGGCACACCGATGAAGATCGCCAGGGTCGAGACCCATCTGCTGGATCATCCCCTTGAACAGGCCTTCGAAAGTGCTTCCATGCGCTTCGAACGCCGCCAGCACTGCCTGGTGGAGATCACCTGCGAAGACGGCACCGTCGGCTGGGGGGAGTGCCTCGGTCCGGCCCAGGCCAACGCCGCGGTGGTGGCCACCTACGCCGACACCCTGATCGGCGCCAACCCGCTGGAGCATGAAAGACTGTGGCTCGTGCTCTACAACCGGCTGCGTGACCAGGGCCAGCGGGGGCTGACCATGACCGCCCTCAGCGGCATCGACATCGCGCTGTGGGACATCAAGGGCAAGCACTACGGTGCCAGCGTGTCGGAGCTCTTGGGAGGGCGTTTTCGCGAACGCGTCCAGGCCTACGCCACCGGCTCCTTTCGTCGCGATGGCGTGGACCGGGTCAGTGATATCGCCGCGGAGGTGGCGGGCTACGCCGAGGAAGGCTTTCACGGGGTCAAGATCAAGATCGGCTTCAACGTCGAGGAAGATCTTCGGGTCATCGCCGCCGTGCGCGAGGCCATCGGTCCCGATCGGCGTCTGATGATCGATGCCAACCACGGCTATGACCTGCTGGAGGCCCTCGAGGTCGGCAAGCGGGCGGCGGCTTTCGACGTCGACTGGTTCGAGGAACCGGTACTGCCGGAGCAGATTCATACCTATCGCGCGGTGCGCGATGGCCAGCCTCTACCGGTCGCCAGTGGCGAGAACTGGCATGGCCGCTACGCCATGCAGGAGCCGCTGGCCAGTCGCGCCATCGATATCTGCCAGCCCGACATATGCGGCGTCGGCGGCTTCACCGAGATGCGGCGCGTCGTGGATATGGCGGCGCTTCATGGCGTGCGTCTGGTCCCCCATGTGTGGGGCACCGCCGTGTGCATCGCCGCCAGCCTTCAGGCCATGGCGGCGCTGCCGCCCAATCCGCCCAGACGTGAGCCGATCGAACCCATCATGGAGTTCGATCGGACCCACAATCCCTTCCGCCAGGCCATTGTTACCCAGCCGCTGGAGCATCATCAGGGCTGGGTCGGTATCCCCGACGGCCCTGGACTTGGCATCGAGATCGATCGCGACGCCCTGACACGTTTCGCCCTCAAGGAGACAAGACAGTGATACCGGCCAATACCCGTCCGCTGGAAGGGCGCGCGCCCAGGCTGAAGGCGCCCGCCGGCGCCACCGATTGCCATGCCCACCTGTTTCTGGAAGGCTTCGAGGGACACCCGCAGGCCGCACCGATCAAGGAGCTCGCGACCCTCGAGGACTTCAGGCGCTATCAGCGCTGGATGGGGCTCGACAGGGTGGTCGTGACCCAGTCCAACGCCTATCAGTTCGACAATGGCGCCTTGCTTGCATCACTCGACCAACTGGGCCTGGACAAGGCCCGCGGGGTCGCCGTCGTCAGTCCTGACACCCCAGTGGAAACCCTCGAAGACTGGCATGGCCGAGGTGTTCGCGGCGCACGCATCATGAACCTGGGCGGAGGCGCCATGCCGTTGGCTCGCCTGCCCGAGGTCGAGCCGTTGATCGCGCCCCTGGGGTGGCACCTGATGGTGCAGTTCAATGGCCGCGAGCTCGACCAGCACCTGCCGATGCTGGAACGTATCGAGTGCCCGTACATCATCGATCATATCGGCAAGTTCATCGATCCGGTGCCGGCCGATGATCCTCGCGTCGACGCCATTCTCAGGTTGCTCGATCGCGGCAACGCCTGGTTCAAGATCTGCGCCGGTTATGAAACCAGTCTGAGCGGAGGGCCCGACTACGACGACGTCGGCGCCATCGCCCGGCGGGTCATCAACCACGCCCCGGAGCGCATCCTCTGGGGCAGCAACTGGCCCCATGTTGGTGTCCCGCGAGATCAGTATCCAGACGACCCTGACCAGCTCGACGTACTGCTGGCCTGGGCCAATGAGCAGCAGCGCCAACGCATCCTGGTCGACAATCCCGCCGAACTGTACGGCTTCGGTCGCTGAAGGCGCGTATCACGAGACACGAGACACGACACACGAGAAGGAATTCTGACATGTTGAATCGACTGCTGGTCACCGGCGCCGCCGGGGGCCTGGGCACCGCTCTGAGACCTCATTTGAGTCGCCTGGCAAAGAAGGTCCGGCTGTCCGACATGGTCGCCGTCGACCAGGACGTGACCCACGACACCCGCCATGAAGAGATCGTCACGGCAGACCTGACCGACGTCGATGCTGTCGCTCGCCTGGTGGAAGGCTGCGATGGTGTTATCCACCTGGGCGGTGTATCGGTGGAGCGTTCCTGGCAGCAGATCCTGCCGGCCAACATCATGGGCACCTATCACCTCTATGAGGCGGTGCGCCGTCATGACAAGCCGCGGGTGGTATTCGCCAGTTCCAACCACGTCATCGGCTTTTACCCACAGCATCAGCGGCTGGACGCCAAGGTGCCGAAACGCCCGGATTCGCTCTATGGCGTGTCGAAAGGCTTCGGCGAGGACCTCGCCAGCCTGTACTTCGACAAGTTCGGGGTCGAGACCCTGGCGGTGCGTATCGGCTCCTGCTTTCCCGAGCCCGCCGATGCCCGCATGATGGCCACCTGGATGAGCGTCGAGGATTTTGTGGCGCTGCTCGAGCGCGCCTTCTGCGTCCCTGAACTGGGCTACACCGTGGTCTACGGCGCCTCCAACAACGCCGAACAATGGTGGGACAATCGCGAAGCAGGCTTTCTGGGCTGGGTGCCCAGGGACAGCTCGGAACCCTGGCGTGCCGAGATCGAGGCCAGGGGAGGGCGGCTGGCTCCCGATGACCCTTCGGTGCGCTTCCAGGGCGGCAAGTTTGCAGGCCAGGGCCACCCTGACGATGAATAGCCACTGAATCGTCGCGGAAAGCCACCAGGCATCCGTCTCCGGCACTGGCAGAGGGACAGAGGGACAGAGGGATAGAGGGATAGAGGATCGAGCAGCCTGACACCGGGGACCTGACGCCATCGCCTTGATACACTGGCGTCCTGATAGTCAGTGCTGATATACAGCCCTGATAAATAGCCCTGAAAAGTAGCCCAGTGATAGCGCTTTGCGGCACGTCGCGTCATCGCCACGCGAACTGAAGAGGAATCGACCATGGCAGCCAAGCCAGCACCCCGCACGGAACCGGCACCGCTAAACGTCAAGAAGCTGACGCGTGAAGGCAGTCTGTCGATGAACGTGGCCGACCAGCTGGAAGGTCTGATCACCGCCGGAACCATCGCCGTCGGCGAGAAGCTGCCGACAGAAAGCGGCCTGTGTGATTCCTTCGGTGTCAGCAGGACGGTGATTCGCGAGGCGGTGGCTCACCTCAAGTCGCTGGGCCTGGTCGAGGCACGGCGTGGCGTCGGCACCACGGTGATCCGGGCCGCACCGGCCGAGGCCATGCCCGCCAAGCGGATTCGCCCGACCACCGTCGAAGATATCCTGCATGTCATCGAGCTGCGGCTTAATCTGGAGCCTGCGGCGGCAGCACTGGCCGCCGAGCGCTTCGAGGCCGACGACGAGACTCGCCTGCGTGATACCCATGCGGCCTTCGTCAAGGCCCGTCAGCAGCGTAGTCAGGCTCGCAACGAGGACTTCGAGTTCCACCACGCGATTGCCAGGGCCACCCACAATCCGTTCTTCCCTCAGGCGCTGGAGCAGCTCAACCTGAGCGCGATTCCACGCTCGAAGCTCGCGACCAGCGAGGTCAATACCGACTCCACCAGCACCTATCTCAAGCGCGTGGAAGCCGAGCACCAGGACGTTCTCGACGCCATCCTGTCACGCGACCCCGACGCCGCCAGAGCCGCCATGGCGCGCCACCTGGAACGCGCCCGGGAGACCTACCAGCGGTTCAAGGAGAAGGGTTGAGTCAGTGCCGGCCGCCAGTACGTCAGTTGTCATCGGTTGACGCAGTCCGCTCGACAGGACTGCCAGTTCGATGATCTAAATCCGTTGGGCTCGGTGGGAAGCTACCGCCGAGTTCGAGGTAAGTTCGAGGTAGATAAGGACAGCGATTGACGCGGGGTTCAGGTGACAAGAGCCTGTTATCAGCCTTCACAAGCTCTCATGACTCATGGTTCGCATAATCTATATTATGTTAAATGAGGTATTTGCCGGTTCTCCCGGACAAGCCTCTGATGCTCTGCTGCCTCCCCTTTGGCGCTTGCGGTCTCCATGTCGCTCGTCTGGCTGCTTTTCCATCCTGCCCAACCCAGCGACGCTTCCTCTCCGCTGGCTAGCTGGCAGGAACCTCACGTTCGATTTCACATCGTGCCACACCGTCGTCTGAAACCCGTCCTCCGGCATCCAGGCAGGCGTCCTGGAGATGCCAGAGCTGGTAGCGGCTTCCTGCGTAGAACCCCATGACGAGTCCGGCGACCAGCGCCGTGGTGACGATAATCGCTATCGTGCGTCTTCCCTGACGATGTCTGGCTGCCATGGTGATGTCCGGATAGAAAAGATCTTGCTGACCGACGGTGATCAGTCGCCCAACGCTTCCAGCACCAGTTCGGCCACGCGTCGGCCCGAGGCTGGATTTTGCCCGGTGACCAGCCGCTCATCGACTACGGCGAATGGCTCCCAGGCGCGATCCGCCTTCAGATAGAGCCCACCACGCTCGACAAGCTCCGTTTCGGTAAGAAACGGCACGATGTCGTCGAGCTTGGCCAGGTGCTCCTCATGATTGGAGAAGCCGGTCACCTTCATGCCCTTGATCAGGTATTCCCCATCATCCCGGGTCACATTGAGCAAGCCCACGGCACCGTGACACACAGAGGATACGATACCATCTGCCTTGTAGATGTCCCGACACAGGCGTTGGAGCGTCTCGTTGCCCGGAAAGTCCCAGATGACTCCATGCCCGCCCGCCAGATAGATTGCCCGATAGTCCGCTGCGTTGACCTCGTCCAGGGCCAGCGTCGTACCCAGGCGGTTCATGAAGTCCTTGTTCTGATAGTAGTCCCAGTCAATCGCTTCGGCGGCCGCCAGACTGTGGGGATCGATGGGCGTATAGCCCCCCTTGGGGCTTGCGATGTCGCAGGTCCAGCCAGCCTGTTCGACATGATCGATGAAATGCACGGCTTCACCTAGCCACAGACCCGTGGCTCGATCATGATTGGGATACTTGGCGTGACTGGTCACTACCACAAGAATCTTGTTATCCATGGCGAGGGCTCCGACGAGAACGTTGAACCTTGTAGTCGACTCTGTCGCTATCTTGTTGCGTTATTGTAGTCAGCCTCGTGCTAGCTTCAGCAAAGCACGAGAGGTTCTGCATAGTGGAAGCGGAATGCCCAGGGGCTTGTATAGGGACTTGTGTAGCCGCCAATACTCAGGCAACTCCTTGGGTCTATTGTCCCGATTTCTGATGAGGTAGACATTGGCCCCGCTCAGTAGACACCCTTGCGCTTTTTCAGGGGTGCGGGCTCGGGATTGTGGGCGGTTCTGAGCAGTACAGCGGAGCACCTGAGGCGTGATCAACCCGGCCCCAGCATGGACAGCGCTGGCGTCGCTCCTTATCATCGCTTCAATTTGTCTCGTTCGATTAGCTTCCTCGGAAGTGGTCTTGTCGAGTCACACCATTTTTGTCGATGCCGATACAAGGACGCTAGCGTCATGCCCCTCCGACCGACTCGTTTTCTTTCTTTGGCCGCCGCCGCGATGCTCGGTGGCTGTGCTCTGGCACCGGTCGACGCTCCGCCTCCTCCTGAGCCTCTCACGCCTTCGGAATTCCACGCCGAGATCCGAGGGCTCGAGACGCGCCTGGCGGGACGCTGCGACCTGACCCACGACATGCTCAGTGAACAGGCGGCGCAGGATCGCCGCATGACCGCCGATATCCGCGAAGTCGGTAGCCTGCTGCGCGGCGTACGCCAGGATCTGGCCGGGCTCGAGCGCGGCAGCGCGGAGCCCGGTCCTCGGACGACGCAGTGTGAGGCCAGCACCGAGTCCGGTATTGACAACAAGGAACTGCTGGGTCGCAGCGAGTGGGTTGGCTTGCCCGATGTGGGCACCTATCTGAAGGCGCGGATCGACTCCGGGGCCAACACCTCATCGCTGTCCGCTACCGATGTCACCACCTTCGAACGGGATGGTGACGAATGGGTGCGCTTCAAGCTGGGCCTCAATGAAGAAGATTCGGTGGTCGAGGCCGTGCGCGATGAATGGATCGAGGCACCGGTAGAACGCAAGGTGACCATCGTCCAGGCCAACGGTGAAGAAAGCCGCCCCGTGGTCAGCCTGCTGATGACCCTCGGCCCGCTGCGTGAACAGGTCGAATTCACCCTGAACGACCGCACCCACCTGAGCTATCCCGTCCTGCTTGGCCGTCGTTTCCTGTTGGATATCGCCGTCATCGACGTGGCACGCCACTACCTGCACGACCGTCCCGAATTCCCAGGAGGGGAATCGGCCAGCGAAGCCGCCGACGAGGAAGCGGCCGATCGTGATGATCAGGAACAGCCCTGAGATAACGCTGTGTGCCGAC